>JALZAJ010000249.1 GCA_030948465.1 Bacteroidota bacterium | reverse complement strand
CTGTGTATAAACAATAAGTTTTGAATGCGATAATTTGCACACAAAAAAATAAACCAATTATTATGGCGGAGACGCTGGGAATGCTTTGCGATAAATTAACGATTGTAAAATTAAAGCAATATCATACAGAGGATGTGGTACGATTAGACAGCCTTAACAAGCAATCACTGGAACTCCAGGCTGAGATTAATTTGTATTTATCAGATGCGATCAACGGAAATATTCCTGTCAATAAACTCACGTTTGAATCCAATAAAGTTTTTAAAAAAGAGGGTAACAACATTCAGGAAGTAACGGGTAATATCGCCGAAGTTTTTTATAAGCTTGCCGATGTAAATTGCCGCCTTTGGCATGAGCAGGAAAAAGTATATGAGTTTGAAAAAGTTCCCGCATCTGAAAAAGACATTGTCGTAAAACAGCTTGCTCTTCTTAACCTCGAAAGAAATAAATGTATTGATTCTATCAATGGACAATTAGCTGAATTGATCAAACAAAAAAATAAAGAGATTTAAAAATGCATATACGCAAAAGGACTACCTGCCGCGTTTGCGGGTCTTCTTCGTTAAAAAAAGTAATTGACCTGGGGCCTCAATATTTACAGGGTTCATTTATTAAACCTGGCAAGGAAATGCCCTCGACCCGTAAAATTGATCTTACTCTGGTAAGATGTAATCCTGAAGAAGATGAAAATGCATGCGGACTCTTACAAATGCTTCATTCAGTGCCTCCGGAAATTTTGTATGATGCATATTGGTATCGTTCGGGTACCAACGATACTATGAGAAACCACCTCAAAGAAATTGTGCACTCAGTAACAGAAATCATAAAAAAGAAACATGCCCTTGTTTTAGATATAGGTTGTAATGATGGAACATTGTTGGGTTATTATCCTCCTGTCTTTATTAAATATGGTTGCGACCCAAGTGATGTAGCGCAGGAAGTGAAGGATGCAGTTGTAGTTCAGGATATTTTCCCTTCAGAAGAACTATTTAGAATATTGGAAGGGAAGCGGCTCGATATTATTACGTCCATTGCGATGTTCTACGACCTGGAAAGTCCTGTTCAATTTGTAAATGGTATTAAAAGATTTTTAGGGCCAAAAGGTATATGGGTTTTCGAAATGAGCTACATGCCAGGCATGTTAAAAATGAATAGCTACGATACGCTGTGTCATGAACATTTAGAATTTTATAGCCTTGCTGTTTTGGAAAAAATTCTCTCGATGTCCGGCATGAAGATTTTTAAAGTTGCATTCAATAACATTAACGGCGGTAGCATACGATGTTATGCCACACATAGTGAAAATTCAAGCTTCGATGAGAAAGAAAATTATAAGGTGATAGACCAGGTGAGGCAGAAAGAATTTGATATGGAGCTGGATACAGATAAACCATACAAAGCGTTTCAACAAAAGATAGAAATACTAAGAGATGAACTGCACGAAGTAGTTTCTAATTTGAAACGGCAGGGAAAAGTGATTCATATTTATGGCGCGTCTACAAAGGGAAATACCATTTTACAATGGTGCCATCTCGATCATACATTGATTGATTATGCTGCAGAAAGAAACCCTGATAAATATGGTGCGCAAACACTGGGTACAAACATCCCCATCATAAGCGAAGCAGAAAGCCGCGCCATGAATCCTGATTATTACCTCGTGTTGCCATGGCATTTTAAAGAAGAATTTCTTGAACGGGAAAAGGAGACTTTAGAAAAAGGAACGGGTTTTATATTTCCGGTGCCCGAGGTGGAGATTTATAAAAAGTGACGATTTATTTTTTTGAAAAATTTTTTAATCAATTATATTTGTATTGTACTATACAAAATTGTTAATCAAAAAAGTTTGCAAATGAATCAGTCTGTTGTAATACAATATAAAAATCTTTTACAAAAAGTGGGCGATATTATTGAAGTCTCCGGCTATCGCCACGATTACATTGCAAAAAAAATGGGAATTTCGCCGCAGAATTTTTCCGCAAAAAAGAACCGTTCTTCCTGGACGCCTGATGAACTGGAAAAATTGCTTGGTATAGTTGACAATGAAGAAGTGGAAAATTATCTGATGCTTGAAACCATGCGTTCTTTAAAAAATGAAGAAACCATTTCTTTTGAGGAATTGAAAAAAGAAATGGGATGGAAGTAATAGTGACTAAAAAGTTTGTAAAAGAATTAAAGCCACTTCCTAAGCCTATTCAACTTGCGGTAAAATTTGTTCTTATAAAACTTACGCAAGCTAAAAGTTTACAAGATTCAGGCTTTGATTTTACAAAAATGGAAGGTGCAAAAAAAGACGAGAAATATTACAGAATAAGAGTTGGTGATTACAGGATTGGATTAGAAAATAAAACCCCGAAAATTATTATTATTACAATTATTCACAGAAGTGCGGTTTACAAAAAATTTCCACCTCGTAATTAATTATGTTTTGGCAGCTATTATTATTTCGTTCTGGTTCCGTAGGTTGTTTCGCTAATAAAATTCAACCATGAAAAGCTAATCATAAACGAACTCGAAAGCCGCGCCATAAATCCTGATTATTAGCTCGTATTCCCTGGCATTTTAAGGAAGAATTTCCGGAATGGGAAAATGACACTTTGGATAAAGGAATTGGTTTTATTTTTCCAGGCCGGAGATGGAGATTTTTAAAAAGGAATCATGAAGAAAACAGTTTTATTTGTAACACACAAACCCAAACAATGTGGCGTTTATGAATTTGGTAAAAATGTTTTTAACACAATATCCTCTTCTCATTTTTATCAATTTATAAAGATTGAGTGTGATTCATTGCCTGAACTTAAAAAGGAAATCGATTCTCATAATCCTGATGCAATAATTTATAACTATCATCCATCTGTGATGCCATGGCTTTCGACCAAAGTTTCAAAAGGTATTTATAAAAATAATATTGCAAATTGGCATATAATTCAAATTGG
>JALZAJ010000239.1 GCA_030948465.1 Bacteroidota bacterium | reverse complement strand
ATTGAACTGGTGGAAACACATAAAATTCCTATAGTAAAAAAGCTGAACTGGAATATTAATCTTAAAAAGCGAAGGAAACAAAAGCCGCTGCCACACTGGATGATAAGCATGCTGGGAATGAATAAAGTGAAGTAAAATTTGTTAGCGCCATGATCTATTAATTAATATGGTGATGAAGCTATGATCCGGTTCAGCTCATCGAAATCAATATCACTTTCCACATCTACATCATTCAATAAACGGAGAGTTGATACTGAAAGCTTCAGGTCATTAATTTGATTGATTGTATCATCATATACCGTACTGCTGCTCCAGGTTTTATTATCAAATAGTTCAGGAATAAAAGTATTCATGCCCAGCAAATAATATCCCCCGTCTGTTGCCGGTCCTATCACAATGTCAATTTTTGAAAGTGTATTAAACGCTTCTGTTATTATATCTTTTGAAAGCTCATAACAATCGCTTCCAATGATCAACACTTTTGTATAGCCTTTCTTATACAGTGTATCAAATGCATTCTTCATGCGGCTTCCGAGGTCATTGCCTTCTTGTAAAAATTTTGTATAGATATCATTTTCCCAAAGATCATTTTGATTTACAAAGTCTTCATAAAAAACAAATTTATCAGCAAAAATATTCCTGGAAATAAAATGCGTATGAGCAAGAAGCATATTATAAATTTCAAGAGCTTTTTCTTCACCGGTTGTTTCGGCCAGCCGCGATTTTACCTTACCTAATAACGGGTTTCTTACAAAAATGATCAGAGCTTCTTTCAATGAAATAATATTAGGCAACAGCTCCGCCGCAACTCGAGCCTGCGCCTGCCGTGCAGCCATAACAATGCTGGTTAATAATGATCTCCCGGTTATTCAATTTGTCAAAATCAAATTCTGAAAGATGTTTCGCATGACAACCGACTTTCAGATCAAGCATCTGGTTAAAATCGCAATCGTATAAATAGCCATCCCAGCCAACGGAAATGGTATTGCGGCACATCACATTTTTGGCCGCAAGAGGATTGTATGCGGCGATAAGTTTTTCCATATATTTTTCATAATTATCTGTGGTTAACAGGTAATCAAGAAAACGGCTTATAGGAAGATTAGTTATAGCAAATAAATTATTAAAAACGATTCCAAAGTCTTTCAGCAAGGCTTCTTTAAATTCCTTCTCAAGCGTATGCTGCGATGGCGGAAGGAAGGCACCCGCCGGATTATAGACCAGGTTCAAAATTAAACCACTTTCCTCTTTTCCATAACCAACGGCATTCAACATTTGCAAGGCTAAGACAGAATCTTCAAAAACTCCATCTCCCCGTTGCCTGTCCGTTCGTGCTTTGGAGTAAAATGGCAGTGAAGACACTACTTCAATCCCATGTTTTTTGAAGAAATCAGGTAGATCGTGAAATCGCTTATTGGAAAGTATGATCGTAAGATTGCATCTCACTATTATATGCCGGTCAAGCTCTTTTATTTTCTCTACAAACCACCTGAAATCGGGGTTAAGTTCAGGAGCTCCGCCCGTAAGATCCACCGTCTTCATGGAAGGGTTTTTATTGAGAACATCAATGCATTCCTGCATCGTTTTCCTTGTCATTATTTCTTTGCGGTCAGGCCCGGCATCCACATGGCAATGCTTACAAACCTGGTTACACATTTTTCCAACGTTTACCTGGAAAATTTCAATGCCGGTAGGTTTTAAAGGAAATAATTCGGCCTCTTCCAACTTTTGCTGAAAAGGTACCAACCTGAATTCGTTGTGATTATCAGTTTCCAATACCTCCACCTGGTAATTACTTTCTGCTAAAATATTTCCTTGTGCTTTTAACGACTTCATGCTTCTTGTTTCTTGTGATTTTTAAGGTTAGGCAGGTTTCACCATGCAATTTATAGATACATTCCTACATGGCAATTTCCTTTACTTTATTCATCATTTGCACACCGTGTACCAATGCGGCTCCCCCCTTTATTGCTGCGGCAACATGTACGGCTTCCATCATCTGCCCTTCGCTCCACCCTTTTTCGTATGCATCACTGCTGTAGGCATCAATACAGTATGGGCATTGAACCGCATGTGCAACCGCAAGAGCAATTAATGATTTTTCTTTTGCGGAAAGCTGATCTTCTTTAAAAACGTCACCGTACCAGTCAAAAAATTTATCGGCTAATGGTTTATGGTATTCGCTAATATTACCAAATTTGCTGAGGTCTTTCGAATTGTAATAATGGTTTTCCATGTTTATTTAATTTTTTAGATTGAAATATAAAACTAAATTTCGAATGTGTTTTTTAATCCAAAGTTGGTTATCAAAAAAAATGCTTTCTCAATGAATTTTATTAATTGGTTGAGATCATAAATACAAATAGGAACAAATTATAAATACGTTATCCATCTGAAAACGGTTTCAAATCAAGAAAATTATGAATGATTTAATTAAGCAAATAGATGAATGTTCGCAGTTTCTTATATCTCAGAAAATGAATGCCCCTTCGGCAGGTATTGTATTAGGCACCGGCCTGGGCTCTTTCCTGGAAAAAATTGACATTGAAAAAAGCATTCCTTATCATGAGATACCTCATTTCCCTGTAGCTACCGTCGAATTTCATAAAGGACAATTAATTTATGGATCCATTGGAAATAAAAAAATACTTGTTATGCAGGGAAGGTTTCATTACTATGAAGGATATTCCATGCAACAAATAACTTTTCCGGTGAGAGTGATGAAAAAATTGGGTGTTGAAAGTTTGTTGCTCAGCAATGCAGCCGGTGGCATTAAAAGTGATTTTAAAAAACGGGATCTTGTATTAATTGACGACCATATAAATTTATTGCCGGAAAATCCATTACGCGGGCTTAATGATGCAGCCTTTGGTAACCGGTTTGTTGATATGTGCAGTCCTTACAATGATAAATTAAATAAAATAATCGTTAAGGCTGCTAAAGAATTATTCATCAATTTAAAGCAAGGCGTGTATGCGTCAGTTCCCGGACCTAATCTTGAAACTCGTGCTGAATACAGGTATATACGGTCCATAGGCGCGGACATGGTGGGCATGAGCACTGTTCCGGAAGTAATTGTTGCCAATCACGTTGGCTTAAAATGTGCTGCTGTTAGTGTGATCACCGACGAATGTGATCCGGATAATCTTCAACCTGTTGATATAAGTGAAATAATAAAAGTTGCCGGCGAAGCTGATAAATTATTAAGCCGGTTATTGGTTAAAGCCATTGAAAATATTTGAACTAACGGAAAGGTATAACTGCTATTTAATTTTTTAGAAATAAAATTTATTTATTTTCCGTTGAACTTTTCTATGATCCGCATTACTTCTGCTCCATCTTCAGCAGGGCACGGGTTATACCCTTTGTCCAAAAAATATTCAACTGCTTTTTCGATCATGGGTTGTTGCACATGTATAAGTTTTTCAAATAAGATAGTTTCCGTACGGCTACCGCCTGTTATCGTAAGCTCCTGGTGATCAAAAACCGCAAAACTTATTTTTCCATTTGAACCAATAATTTCACAAGTATCTTTTTCAATCGTTTCATCAACTGTGAAACACCAGCTTCCGTTAAAAACAATTTCATTTTTGAATAACATATTTCCAACAACGATATCATCCGCGTTATACAAATGAGCCTGGTTCGTTGCCAAACCGCATATCTCCTTTACTTCTCCAAAAAAATAAATCATAAGATCGAGCTGATGGGGAGCAAGATCGTTAAACAATCCTCCGCCAGCAATATCTGTATTAACCCGCCACGCAATTTTAGGATCGGCAAGCTCCTCCATAGAAAGCGGTTTTTTATGACAACAAAGATTTATAAGCCTTACTTCGCCAATTGCTTTTTCATCAAGCAGTTCTTTAATCTTTTTGAAGAGCGGTTGCTCGCGGCGGTAATGCGCCACCACTAATTTTACATTATTTTTCGCAGCAGCCTGCGTCATGTTTTTTGCGGATGAATAACTTACCGACATAGGCTTTTCGACATATACAGGCTTTCCTGCTTCAATGGCTGCAAGGGTATATTCTTCATGAGAGGAAGGCGGAGTTGCAATGTATATTGCATTTACATCCGCATCATTAATTAGCTGGTTTGCATCAGCATACCATTTTGGAACATGATGTCGCAGGGCATAATCTTTTGCTTTCGCTGCATCTCTACGCATCACCGCCACAAGCGACGAATTCTTTACTTTATTAAATGCAGGGCCGCTTTTTAATTCCGTAACGTTTCCGCAACCAATAATGCCCCAGTTAATTTTATCCATTTTCCATTATGCTAATTGAGAAGTAATGCTTCTTTTCCATTAGGCTGAAACTTATTCTACAGATCAATTTTCATTCCTTCCGTTGCCATTTCGTACTTAAATGGGAAGCGATATTTTTTTTGAAATCCATCAAAAATTTCTTTGATCCGGGCGTCGGTGTGGGAAGGATCGTAATGCGAAAACAGCAAATGTTTTACCTGTGCCAAAGAAGCAAATTTAGCGGCATCTTCAATGCAGGAATGGCCCCATCCAATTCGTTGCCTGTATTCTTCAGAAGTATATTGCGCATCGTGCAATAACAAATCCGCCCCTGATGCAAGGTTACCGCCCGAAACCCACTTAATATCGTTTATCATTCCCGTACGCCCCAATGCAGGCTCATGATCGGGTAAGTAAGCAAACACAGAATGATGATCATCAATACGATAGCCAATTGTAGGGCCGGAATGAATAACATATTCCGACTGAACAGAAAAAGGCCCTATTTCAAAAAAGCTATTGTCAATTTCGTGAAGAGTAAGCGATACGGGAAGATCACGAAAATGCACCGGAAATAACGGAGGAGAAAAATAGCGGCCCAGCCTTGAGCGAAGGCTATGCTTGCTGCCAGCCGGTCCCCAAATATGCACTTCCATGGAAGGATCGAAAAGAGGTTTAAAAAATCCCAGCCCCTGTATATGATCCATGTGCAAATGAGTGAGTAAAATATCGATTCTTTTATTGGCAGAATCCGTATTAACCGGCAATCGTTGTATGCCGGTACCCGCATCAAGCACGAGTAACCAGCCGTCTTTTTCTACTTCGACGCAGGATGTGTTTCCGCCGTAATAAATCGTGTCAGGGCCTGATGCGGGGATAGATCCACGAACGCCCCATATTGTAATTTTCATTCTTCTTTGGGTGCCCAAAAAATAGCAACAGCTCCTAAAAATTTGCCCGTTCTGCCAATGATGGGATAAGAGGTTAAAGAAATTTTTTCAGCTTTCCCTTTCAGGCTTTCTATCCGGAAGGTTTTATGATAGGGTAAACAATTCTTCAGAGTTTTTACAAGCGGCAGGTCTTCCGGAGACATCGGCTTTCCATCATCATCTAATGGCTTATAGATCGTTGACCAAACTTCAACCGGCATTTCACCGGTATCTTCAAATCGCTTTCCTAAAATTTGCTCTGCCGGTTCATTATAAAAGAGAAGGTTTCCAAGAGTATCGGTTATGAATACCGGAATAGACATACAATCAGCCAACTGGCGATTAAGAATTATTTCTATTTCGTGTGAACTCATAATAACATGTACAGGGGGTTAATCTTATTTAAATGTAATCAAAAATAAAAACGAAACAAATAAAGACAATAAAAATCTGAAACACCGTAATCGCCTCATGTGCAAATTAAAAACTTAATACCCTGATAAGAAGGTATAGGTTATACGAATAAAAGTAATAGGATTTTTTGGTTAGGGCGATTGGGTCGTTAAGGCAATACGCCTGCGGTTTTTTTAAAGAATCGAACCTGGCGGATTTTATGTTCTATTAATCTTTACCCGCGATAAGATCAATAACAGATGGGATCTTTTCAAACTCGCTGTATTTATCAAAAAAGAAATCAGCTCTCAGCAATCTGCATCTTTCCTGCACGTATTTTCTTGTATCTGCAGCGAGAATAATTACAGAAGTTTTGTAAGGGCTCTTTTTAATTTCCTTTAATATTTTAAATGATTCGTTTCCTGGTAAATAAATATCGAGCAATACAACTTCAGGTTTGTTTTCTTTAAAAAGTTTCATCGCCTGTTCATAAGAAGATGCACGGTATATGGCCTTAACACATTCCGTTTCTGAAAGAATTTCTTCTAACCTTTCGGCAATGCGAATGGAAAAATCAACTATTAAAATCTGGATTTTCGTTTTGATGCTTCAAAGAACGAATTATATTTATTGGCATAATATAGCGCCTTCGGCCGTACATGAGTAGTACTAAATTTATCACTTTGTAGAAGAGAAGCTATGATAGAAAAAATTTAAATGCAAGAATATTAAATCCCAATATCGGAAATAATTAATATTATGGAGTATGGCATAACGGGTCAGGTCTGAATTCGAAGACAAATCAAGCTTTTCCAGGATCCTGTTACGATAGGTGCTAACGGTGGAAAGCGCTAACGAAAGCTCCTCCGCAATATAAGTGGTTGATTTGCCATTTGCCAGAAGTTTAAATATCTCAAATTCCCTGTTGCTAAGTAATTCATGCGGCTTTTTATCATTATCCAAAGTCGCTAATAATTTTTCAGCTATTTCGGGAGTTATATATTTTCTTCCTAAAAGGATTCGCTGTATGGCTGTTATTAATTCATAGGGCGCAGCATTTTTATTCATGTAGCCTGAAGCGCCGGCTTTTAATACACGAACGGCATAAAGGTCTTCAGTGAATATGCTAAGAATTAAAACCGGTAATTGTGGTTTTATAATTTTGATCTGTTCCAATGCCTGAAGCCCGTTTATGCCGGGCATATCGAGATCGGATATTACCAGGTCCCAGTCATTTTTCATCACTTCCTTTATGAGAGATTCTCCGTTACTTACTTCCATTATTTCTGCGTCAGGATATTCATCCTTTAATATCTGGATGAGGCCTACCCTGATAATACTGTGGTCATCAGCTAAAATTATTCGTTTCATTTATTAGAAGTATATACAAGGTCGGCATTAATTTGATAAATCGTAAGGCAATTCAACGGTAATTTTTGTTCCTTTCCCGGGTTCGGAAATTAATTCAAACTGGCCGCCTAACGAAAGGACTCTCTCTTTCATTCCTAAAATTCCAAACGATTTATTGTTTTGCACAGAAGCAACATTAAAGCCTGTTCCATCATCTTTTACGACAGCCATAATTTTTCCGTCAGGAACCTGTATAGCAACCAAAACTTCATTGGCATGCGCATACCGGGTAATGTTAGTGAAGGCTTCCTGGTACAGGCGAAAAATACAATTTGCTACCGGCACCGACACTTTAATTCCT
>JALZAJ010000225.1 GCA_030948465.1 Bacteroidota bacterium | reverse complement strand
ATTTCCATTATATACATATTCCGGACCCGGTTTATCACAGGCGCTGCTGGCCCACTTAAATATTGAAAATCTTTTCGCAACATATTGCCTAATATATCGGACGCTTCCTGAACAACTTCTTTCATTTTGTGTTTTAAAATTATACGGATAAGCCTGCTATAGGGCGGATAAAAAAATTGCTTGCGTGCCGCAATTTCATAATTGTAAAACTTTTGATAATCGTGTTGCTGAACAAATAATAAAACAGGATGATTGATCTTTGAAGCCTGTATCATAACGAGGCCTCTCTCTGTTTTACGTCCTGCACGGCCGCTTACCTGTTCCATTAATTGAAAGGCTCTCTCATTCACCCTGAAATCGGCAAAGCTTAACAGGCCATCGGCATCCAATATCCCAACGAGACTTACTTTTTCAAAATCCAGGCCTTTCACCACCATCTGTGTACCGGCGAGAATATCGATCCGGTGCTGTTCAAATAATTTGATCAGGTTGTCATGTGCATTTTTACCTTTAACAGAATCAACGTCCATCCGCGCAATCCTGTTTTTAGGAAAATCTTCGACAAGTTCTTCCTCAATTTTTTCGGTTCCAAAATTTTTCTCCAGCCAGTTCACGCTTCCGCATGCAGGGCAAGCCGCAAGCTTTGGATAGGTATTTCCGCAATAATGGCAATGCAGCTTGTTAGAATATTTATGGAGCGTTAATGTAACTGCGCAGTTTTTGCATTGAGGAATAAAGCCACACGTGCCGCAAATTAAAAAAGGAGCATATCCGCGGCGATTTTGAAAAAGTATCACCTGTCTGTCACTTCTCATTGCGGTTTCAATGGCTGCTTTCAATTGAGGCGATATCATTACCTTCCCTTTTTTCGCAGCCGCCACGGTTCGCGTATCGATGATCTGCATTTCAGGTAATTGTACGCCACCATATCTTTCATTGATTGTAACCAGCGCATATTTATTTTTAGAAGCATTGTAAAAGCTCTCGATAGAAGGTGTGGCACTGCCCATCAAAACCTTGGCTTTAAAAAGAGAGGAATAAAAAACGGCGGTGTCACGCGCATTATAACGGGGCGCCGGTTCCTGTTGTTTAAATGATGGGTCGTGCTCCTCGTCTATTATTATCAGTCCAAGGTTTTTAAAGGGCAGAAATAAAGCGCTTCTTGCCCCCAGTATGATCTTTAGTTCCCCGGTTTTAATTTTGTTCCAAAGTTCTACGCGTTCGTTGTTATTAAATTTGGAATGATAAATAGCAATGTTGCCGCCGAAGTGTATCTGTAATCTTCGTATAATCTGTGCCGTTAGTGTTATCTCGGGCAGCAGGTAAAGCACCTGTTTTTCTTCATTGAGATATTTTTCTATTTGCTTAACGTAAACCTGCGTTTTACCACTGCTGGTTACGCCATGCAATAAACAAACATCTTTATCATTGAAGGCGTTATTGATCTTAGATAATGCTTTTTCCTGGGCTTCATTAAGATCGAAGCTGAACTCCATTTTTTTTGGCAGACTTTTTAACCGGTCAATACTTTTTTGTTGAATAAAAAGAATGTGCTTATCAACGAGGCCTTTTAATTGAGCAATGGTAGCGCCGGATTTTTTCAAAAGCTGAGTTTGAGAAACTTCTCCCTCCGTTTTTTGAAAGTGTAAAAAACTTAAAAGCAATTCCATTTGTTTTGGCGCCTTATTAAAATTATTCAGGAGTTCGCTTAGTTTTTCATCGGTATGATATTGCGGGTTAAGAAGTATATAATTTTCTTTTTTTGTTTTGTACTTATCCGTAAAAGCCTCCCATACAAAACAAACTTTCTTTTCTATCAATCTTTTCACTAACGGGTAAACATGAGCCATGTCCGCCACTTGCTGAACTTCCGTAAGCTTCAATTCTTTTTTTATTAATAGCGCTTCCGCTATGAGGTATTCTTCATTATCAAGCTGTGAAAAATCTTCGCCGTATTCATCATTGTAAATTAAAATCGCTTCGCTGCTAAGCTTAAGATGCGTTGGCAATGCGGCCGCCATCACTTCCCCTTCACTGCACATATAATAGTCACTGATCCATTTCCACAATTTTAATTGTTGCGGATAAAGGATCGGCTCATCATCAATTACATTTAAAATCGGTTTGGTTTCATAGGGTGGCCTCGTTTTGGTTATCAATTTTATGATCCCTGCATACTTTTTATTTTTACCAAAAACAACTTCTGCGCGACAACCAATTTTAATTTTTTTAATAAATGCGTCAGGCACTGAATAGGTGTAGGTCTTGGGAATGGCAAGGGGAAGAATTACTTCAATCCAGGTATCGATCGCGTGATCGCTTTCACTAAATAAGGTAGATCCTTCAGTATGTTCATTCATCATTTATACAAAGATATTATGTGAACCGCAATTGAATAGTTCTAATAAATTCAGAATTTTCGATGCTGGAATATTGTTTTTTTTATGATAGAATAAATAATAAAGAAGCCTAAGTTTTTATCCAGCTCGCCTTATATCTAATTAGTCCATCTTCCATTTGTTTATAAATTTTTTCTTTGAGATAACTCACGTCCTTTAGTGTTAGTCCATCTGTACTGGTTGCTGGAAGATAAACAGCACGGCACTTGCCGGGGTTTAAAGAAAATATGCTTTCGTAATTAAGGCGATCGTATGTATCTAAAAATAAAATCGGGCGAATAGGCTTTTGCGTTTCAATGGCAATTCGAAAGGCGCCATCGTAAAATTTTTTTAATGGCTTATTAGTCATATTGAATGTACCCTCCGGACAAATGAATACTGAAATTTTTTTACCGAGAAAATAGATGAGATGTTTAACGCTCTTCAATCTCTTCTGTGGATTTTCACGATCCACTAACACCGCTCCTTTTTTATATATAGATCCAAAAACCGGGATCTTTGTCATTTCAGCTTTACCCAAAATACGTATATGCTGTCCCCTGATTGCCTTCATCATCATAGGAATATCAAGATAAGAAATATGGTTGCTGATAAAAATGTACTGACAATTCTTATCATGATCTTCTTCATAAATATTCTTATGCCTGATGCCCGTAAGAAAGAAAAACACATCAGCCCAAAAGTGACATATTTTATATAAAATATTGCCGCCTTTAACTTCGTCTTTCGAAAAGGAATAAAGAAAAAGAGGCAGCAGGAGAATCATCAGCACAACAAAAAGAGAAAACCCATAAATACTAAAGAGAAAACGAAATATCTTTTGCAAAACCTGTTTTATTTTGAAGGTTAAAATTAAAAAGCCTGGATTCAAAAAAGGAAGCCTTTAGTAAAAAACAGGGGTATAGCGCTCAATAAATGTAAAAATTAAGGCTAAAATTGCAATAGTTGGGAGTATAATAGTCTGCCATGGCGGTTTTATTTACAAAATGCCTTACATTTGCACTCCAAAAATTTTACAGCAATGTTCGCAGTAATCAAAATCGCCGGCCAACAGTTTAAAGTTCAACCCGGTCAAAGCTTATATGTTCCCCATCTTTCAGGTAAGACTGGAGATGAAATTGAATTTTCTGATATTCTTTTACACAATAGCGATGGAAAGAATTCTTTAGGTGGCGATGCAAAAGTTACCGTAAAAGCTGAAATAGTAAATGACCTTGTGAAAGGAGAAAAAGTGATTGCTTTTAAAATGAAAAGAAGAAAAGGCTTCAGAAAAAAGCATGGTCATCGCACACAGTACACTCATATAAAAGTTACGGATATTGCATAACTTTTAAATTTGAAAAAATGATTTAACCGCTTAGATTATTTTTAGTTTTTAATTTTTAATTCTTAATAATATGGCTCACAAAAAAGGCGAAGGCTCAGTAAAAAATGGTCGTGATTCACAAAGCAAAAGGCTTGGTGTAAAAATCTTTGGCGGCCAGGCTGCTATCTCCGGAAATATAATTATTCGTCAACGCGGCACCGTTTATCATCCTGGTAAAAATGTTGGCATCGGTAAAGACTTCACCATCTTCGCGACATCCGATGGTGTTGTGGAATTTAGAAAAACCAAAGGAGATAAAACGGTTGTGTCGGTTAATGCGATCGAAGCGTCTGCATAATTCTATAAATAATTTTTGGCAGTTAAAAAAATGTTTTTATTTTTAATTATTATTTACTAACAATTAAATTCTAAAAACATGGCAATGGCAAAAAAAGCCGCTCCTAAAAAAGCTGCTGCAAAAAAAGCTGCACCTAAAAAGGCTGCTGCTAAGAAGGCCGCTCCTAAAAAGGCTGCTGCTAAAAAGAAGTAATCATGCAGATCTAAAGCATAATATTTCTAAAGTCCCGAAAATTCCGGGACTTTTTTTATGCTTTCAAATTCCCCTAAAACCCTTTACTGTGTTATATTTCAAGCTGCTGCTATCTGCGCTGCAGAAAATATTTCTACACATATGCTGTTCTGTTTTTTAAATTTGATCTATGGATAATTATACCATTGCAAAATATTTTTCGCTGCTGTCCAAACTAATGGAAGTGCATGGAGAAAATAGTTTTAGATCGAAAACATATTCAATTGCAGCTTATAAAATTGAGCAACTAACGGTTGAGCTGCAAACGCTTTCTAAAGAAAAAATTTTTGCAATCAATGGAATTGGAAATGCTATTGGCAATAAAATTCTTGAGATCATTGATACGGGAAAAATGAAAATGTTGCAGGAGTTGCTCTCTAAAACTCCGGAAGGAATTATGGAAATGATGAAGATAAAAGGAATAGGTCCAAAAAAAATTTTCATTATATGGAAGGAAATGGGAATAGAAAATATTGGGGAACTCTTATATGCGTGTCATGAAAATCGTTTATCTCTTTAGAAAGGCTTCGGAAAAAAAACACAGCAAAATGTTATCGCGTCAATTGAGTTTTATCAGAAGCAACAAGGAAACTATTTGTATGCGCAGGTGGAACAACTTGCATTGCAGATAGAAGCGTTACTTCATAAAATATTTGATACGGATAAAATAAAAATTACCGGCGCTTGCTCAAGGCATATAAGAGAATAAGCATGGAGCATTTACATTAGGCTGAATTGCAATTACGGTTATCCGGCGACCTGAAAATTTTCAATTTAAATTCGTCCATACTTTTTATAGTATGCCATCAACATAGCAACTACCTCGTTGTAACTGCGAAGCCCCTGAGGTTGTTGATTTATTTTCAAATACTGTCCATACAGCCAGCTTATGGCGGGCTCAATAAAACTTCTATGCTGTTCATTAAAACGTTGCCATTCTAATAAGTCCGCCTTCACTTCAGGGATAAGTTTTGCTGACGCTTTCTTTGAAAGCGCTGAGTCAAAATAATATACCTCACGGGTGGCATACACGAAAAGATCAAGGTAAGCAGAGTATTGAAATAAGGTATCTGTTGAATTGGCTGCAGCTAAGTATCCCGAAAAATTAGCGGCGTCTTCTTTGGCGTAACCAAGCTGGTGGCCTATTTCATGAAGTGTAATGTAGGGAAGTAAGAATTTTGGAACCGTTGTATTCACCTGAGCTTCGCCGGTAAAGGGGTTGTAATAACCGGTAAATCCAAGATAATCTCCCAGCCAGCCATATAAGGAAGGCTTTACCGACGCACGTTTATATGCAATGAACGGATACCTGTTTTCTGCAACAGCATAACAGCTTTTTGCCCTTGTAAATAAATTTTTATTATCAGGATAAATCACTTTTTGCCTGATAAGAATGGCTTTGGTTTCATTTACTTTTTGAAGCAGCAATTCCTGCATCATGGTAAGATTTGCCGTATCATAAACAACAGGCTTTAATTGTAATTGCCAGGCAATTCCTTTGCGGTTATAATTTAAACCCCAGAAGATATTAAAAACGATATAAATAACGAGTGAAAGAAAAATGAGTTTTTCTAATTTCTGAAAAAAAGTTTTTCTTGTAAGTTTTCTTTTAAACAAAAAAATGCCATTCTTTATAACCTTCCAAAATAGCCAGGCGCCTGCTCCCAGATAAAGCACGTCGCCAAGGCTAAAAGGAAGCCAACCAAACAGGCACCTAAATAATATTGAAATAAAATAATAGAAATCGTCTGTATAGAAATTTTCAACCCAAAGGGGATTTAGCGCCCATAGTCTGATACAAATAATTAACAGGATTGCCGTTACCCAAAGCCATTTTCTTTTTTTAAAATACCCCGTGAATTTCATAGTAAACTTAAAGGTTTGCCGTTCTATATCATTAACCATGTAGCTATTTGCGTTTTTTTAAACCGAAGATAGCCTTAAACGAATAGCGTGCACTTACCTTAAAACTTTACAGTTAATTTTAAAGCTTCTTTATTTAAAAAATTAACTGTTTTCCCTTACCTTTGCCACCCTTTAATTTGAAGTAATGGGAAACAGGCGCGAGTTTGAGATAGCCTTTGTGGGGTTGAAGCCAGGTATTCATGAATATAAATACCAGGTAAATGAAAAGTTCTTTGCAGGTTATACTCAGGCAGATATGAAGGCTATTGGATTCACAAATTGCGAAGCGAACATTAAGTTGACCCTGGAGAAAAACACATCATTCATGATGTTGAAGTTTGAGGTGGGCGGCAGCGTAAATGTGATTTGCGACCGCTGTGGAAACACATTGCCGATGGATCTTTGGGACGAATTTAATATGGTAGTAAAGCAGGTGGAAAATCCGGATGAGATGAATGCCAACGAGGAAGACCCTGATATATTTTATATTTCCCGCAATGAAAGCCACTTGCATTTGGCAGACTGGATCTATGAATTTGTATCGTTAAGCGTGCCCATGCAACGAATGTGCAGCGAAAAAGAAATGGGTGGCCCGCAATGCAATAAAGAAATACTGGCGATGCTGAAAAAGATGGGATCAGGAGTGATTGAAAATAATCATCCTTTGCAACAAGGACTTGAAAAATTTAAGAAAAACAATAATTAATTTATATTTTAATTTACGGTTATGCCAAATCCAAAACGGAGACACAGTCAGCAAAGAAGTGCAAAAAGAAGAACGCATTATAAAGCGGATGCTCCTACCTTAAGTGTTGATAGTACAACAGGCGAAACACATGTACGCCACCGTGCCCATGTAAGCGAAGGAAAGTTGTATTACAAAGGAAAAGTAGTAGCAGAAAAAGCGCCTGTTAAAGCCTGATAATTTTTTAGCACCTAATATTTTTAATCCAAAAACGAATTCAATCTTCTGTTTTTGGATTTTTTTTATTTTCATGCCAATCATTAAGCATAAAATATGTTGGGGCTCTCGACGCATCGTCCATTGTGGATCGATTAGTCCGGGCTGTCCGCTATAGTCCTCGCTTCGCTGCGGGCTGCCGCTTCCATCCCGCAGCCCTTCATCTTTAGATTTTTTGTTCGGCAAATAAACGCCTAACATATATGCTTTTTATTCACCGTTTTTTTGAATTCTAAAATTCATTCAATATTTCATCTCTCTAAACCTTTCCCTATATTTAATAAACAGATTACACTCTAAACCTAATTTCAAAACTATGAACATCGCACTTGATATGATGGGCGGCGACTTTGCACCTGCCGAAGCAGTAAAAGGTGTGGACCTTTTTTTATTGAAACCTTATTCAGATATAAAGCTCATCCTCATTGGAGACCAGGAAAAAATAAATAAGCTTCTTTCAGAAAAAAATACACCGGACGATGTTATAGAAGTAGTCCACGCATCGCAGGTAATTGAAATGCACGAGCATCCCACCAAGGCTCTGAAAGAGAAACAACAATCATCCATCGCAATTGGATTTCAGATGCTTGCTACGGGCAAAGCAGATGCATTTATAAGTGCAGGCAATACCGGCGCGATGATGGTGGGCGCCCTGTACAGCATTAAAGCAATAGAAGGAGTATCGAGACCTACTATTGGCGCTTATCTTCCAAGGGAAAATGGTGAGCTTGCGTTACTGGTGGATGTTGGCCTAAACGCAGATTGCAAACCGGAAAACTTAAATCAATTCGCCGTACTCGGTTCCCTGTTTGCGCGGCATATTTTAAGCTTTCCCAACCCTCGTGTAGGCCTTGTAAATTTAGGAGTTGAAGAAGGAAAAGGAAATCTTCTTACGCAGGCGGCATATCCCCTTTTAAAAGAAAACCCGCAAATAAGTTTCATAGGAAATGTTGAAGGCCGCGACTTTCTAAACGATGACGCGGATGTTTTCGTTTGCGACGGCTTTACAGGAAATGTAATCTTAAAATTTGCAGAATCCATTTACGATATTGTAAAAAGAAGAAATATTCACGATAAGTATTTTGACAGTTTCAATTTTGAAATTTATGGCGGCGTTCCTGTACTCGGCGTAAATAAACCTGTAATTATTGGTCACGGCATTTCCCATGCCCAGGCTTTTGTAAATATGATTGAGATGGCTAAGAAGATGGATGAAGCTGATTTGATCGGCAAGATCAAAGACAGTTTTAAAGGATAGTATAACACATTTTCGTTTGAACAGTTGCCGCCATAATTAGAAAAATCCCAAATTTTTTTTATAAACAGCATGTTGAAAATTCAACTGTAAAAATTTTGCAGGTTGATCCCACAAAGATTACTTTTGACAAATTCTGTCAAAATAAAATCATTCTAAAAATTGGACACTTTCGGCGAGACAATCAGGAAGCTAAGGGAAGTAAAGGAATTGCCTTTGCGGACAGTTGCGGCTTTTCTTGATATTGACCAGGCAATACTCAGTAAAATCGAAAGAGGCCAGCGCAAGCCATCACGTGAAAACGTTATAAAGCTTGCAGAATATTTTAAAGTAAAGAAGAATGATCTGCTTGTTGCATGGCTTTCGGACAAGCTTGTTTACGAATTGGAAGATGAAGAAGTGGCATTGGAGGCTTTGCAGGTTGCAGAGGAGAAGGTGGCTTATAAAACATTTACAAAACCTGATTACAACCACTCATTAAATTTATTAAAAAATTATTTTAAAAATGATAACAGGGTATCAAAGGCATGGATATTTGGCTCGTTTGCCCGGCAAGAGGATAAACCCGGAAGTGATATTGATATTATGGTGAAATATTCTGATAAAGCCACCGGCACATTGCTCGATTATGCTGATATACAATTCAATCTTGAGAAAATATTAAAGCGCAAAATAGATTTGGTAGAAGAAGGATATGTAAAGCCTTTTGCAATGGAAAATATAAAAAGCGAATTAAAGCTTATCTATGGATAAATATGGCTTTACGAGCATTGAAAGGTTACAACACATTGTTGAGGCAATTGAAAAAATTCAGTCGTATTGTAAAGGTGTCGGCCAAAAAAAATTTCTGGAAGATGATTTAATTAATGGTAGCGTATT
>JALZAJ010000160.1 GCA_030948465.1 Bacteroidota bacterium | reverse complement strand
TACTTATCCCAGAACACGCGGGTAGCGAGATTATCGGCTCCCATTCGTGCAACGGCTTCATTATAGTTGCTGGTGTTCACTGATTGCTCTCTAACGGGATAGACTAAACGATGAATAAAATCACCTGCGACGGCTGGGTCTGCGCCGGGATAAGGATTAGGGGTCAAAGCCGGGAAACCGCTTCTCCTAAAGTTGGCCCATGCTTCTGAACCGTTTTGAAAAGATGCTATCCAATATTGCGTATTTATTTGTTGCAATGCCATCGCGGGATTAAATGGGTTAGCCAGCAGGTAAGCATCTTCGCTCGCTGCGGAAATAGTGGCTAAAGCATCGTATTGTTTCATCTGATCCATGTGCGCTCTTACTCCCGCGTCATAAAAAGTGGCAGCAGATCCTGCTATCCATCCGCGCTGCGCCGCTTCGGCAAGTAATAATTCCGTTTGTGCATAGGTAATAAAAAACTCGGGCACATCAATTTTAGCAACTGTGCGGCGGTTAAGCTGTGAATATTTCCAGGCAGCCCCCGATTTTCCGGGATAAAGAGGATCGTTGCTTATCGTAGATTCATTATAGCCAAGAGGCATTCCCTGCTGGTCTGCAGGATTTGTATCTTCTGTACCCACAGTTGCCAATGGGTTTGCCGGGAAGTCATATTTAACAGCGATCACCCCGAGGCGCGGATCGCCGGTGCTTTGCAAATAATCAACAAAGGGTTTAGCCAGGTAATAATTACCCCGTTCAGTTCCCTGGTAGGAATTTGCTGTAGGATGATTAAATGTGCTGTTGAATGCTATGAAGGCATTATCAGCAATGGATTGCATTACACCTCCATTGACAGCAATAGTTACAAATTGCTGAGCCTTTGCCGCATCCACTTTCGTATAACGCATTGCCGTACGAAGCAATAAAGAATTCCCTAATTTTTTCCATTGCGTGATATTTCCTTTATAGAACAAATCACCCGATTCTGCAGGTTTTGATGCATCGAGAGCTTTTGTCGCTTCATCAAGCTCTTTAAGCAGATCATCATAGATGGCATTGTCATCATCGTACTTTGGCAATGTATTTCCTTCCAAAAAGCCTTTCCCCGCATTAAAATAAGGTACATCTCCATAGGTATCTACTAACACCTGGAATACATAAGCTTTCCAGATGCGTGCCATATTATACAGATTGCTGCGGGCGGGATTGTCCTTTGTTTGATTGATGACGGTTGTAAGCAGAACAACGGGTCCATTGGGCGCTGCATACATGGTGTTGAAAAGAGCGTTGGAGTTTGGATCATAAACCACATTGTGATTGCCGCCTTCCAGCACTCCGGTAAAAGGAGTAATTATTTGTTGTACGATTTCATTTTGATAAGAGATCGTATTTATTGCGGAGCTGAACTGCGCATTTGAAAAAAGATAAACCGGATCCAGTGATGTTGCTAAAACCGGGTTCATATTTACTTTTTCAAAATTTTTGTCGCAACTATTTAAACCTGTAAGCAGAACCGCCACAAACAGGTATATGGATAATCTTTTCATATTAATAGTATATAAGTTATAGTTTGATATTTACATTAAATCCGAAACTGCGGGTAGTCGGCAGGGTATGTGTTTCTATTCCCTGTAAATTATCCGACGAAGAAACCTGGGCTTCCGGATCGAGGTTGTCAATGTATTTTTTAATCATCAGTACATTATTACAAATCGCCGATACCACTACACCTTTGATCGCCGTATTTTTAAAAAACCGGGAAAAGTCATATCCTATCGAAAGAGACCGCCACCGCACAAAACTTCCGTTATATACAAATGGTGTGGCTAAGCCGGTGCTCCTGTAGGTTGAATAAAATTGTTCTGCTTCTACGGCTGTGGAATTGGGTGTGCCATCGGGATTAGTTCCGGCAAAAACAACGCCTCCTTCCCGGCCCGCGAGAGAAGCTTTTGATAATCCTTCCCGTAAAAAATTCAGGTTAGAATTGGACAGTATCTTATATCCTGCTTTGAAATCAACCTGGGTAAAAATGCGGAAATTCTTTATGCTCACTGTGTTCAGCCAGCCACCAACCCATTTGGGAATGGCGCTTCCGAATGTTATGATGTTGCCCTGCTGAAATTTTCCGCCAACAGTGATGATATTTCCTTTAGCATCCCGCTTATAATCAAAGCCGCGCAAAGATGCCAGCGGCAGTCCAACTTCATGAGAAACAAATCCGAAAAATTCTCCGGTTCCCACATCAAAGCGTTGCTGCCCGTTAGCCAGGGATATTACTTTACTGATGTTGTAGCTCGCATTGAAATTGGTTTCCCATGATATATTTTTTGCTTGCACAGGAACGAGCGATAATAACCCCTCTATACCTTTGTTTTGTAATCGTCCCACATTCACTTTCGTTTGGCTAAAACCCGAAGCGTTGGAAATATCCACATTCAAAATTTCATCCACCGTGTTTTTCTTATAAACCGCAATATCCATGTTTACCCTGTTATTAAAGGTTCTTAATTCCAGGCCAAGTTCTGCTTCTTTTACCTTTAAAGGCCGTAGGTTAGGGTTTGGACTTACTGATCCTGAAATCGCGCCCAGGGCTGTTCCATTAAACTGGTTCGCATTAACGGTGTAATATAAATTATTTGAATAAGGATCAGTATCGCCACCCACTTCAGCATAAGAAGCGCGAAATTTTCCAAAATTTAACCAGGATGGTAATTTTTTTAGTGCCTGGCTAAATACAAAGCTTAAGCTGGCAGATGGATACAGATAATTATTGGACCTTGGGTTCAAGGTAGAGAACCAGTCGTTTCGTGCGGTTACATTGAGGAATGCATAATTCATAAATGAAAATTCCGCGGCGCCATACAATGAGTTTACTCTTTTTTCACTGTAATTGTAGAATGGATTCTTCGTTTGACCGTTGCCGATAGTATATAGATCCCTTACGTAAAAATTAGTAACGGAAGTGCCAATATTATCATAGATCTGCTTCATCTGGTTGCCACCCAATGTTACATCCACACCAAAGTTTCCAAACGATTTAGTGCCCCCGATGAGAACATCCATATTGCGTTCCCGGAACGTGGTTACATCCTGGTAATAGAACCCATTAAATCCTGAGGCAGCCGCGCCTATGGAACGGGTGCCGGTAGGCCGGTCATAATTATAAGGTCGTGTAAAATAGTCCTGGCCTATGCGTCCCTGAATGTATAGCCAGTCTAAAAGCTGGTATCGCAGAGACACATTGCCAAAGATGCGGTCACGTCTTACATTTTCGAATCGTTTATAAGCGATCCAATAAGGATTATTGCGATTGGTAAAGCGGGCAAGCGGCTGTTCATTGCCGTTGGCATCCATATAGGTATTTCTTAGCCAATGCACGTCAATGCTGTTTGCCATGGTATAGATCGTACTGTTCACATTTAGATCCTGTATTCCAATTTGCGGCGGATTGTGATTATATTCATTGGAATAGTTTGCATTTAATTGGGTGGAGAGCTTTGGTGTAAGATGGTAGCTTAATCCAAAATTGAGGATCTTTTTATGATAATCAGAGTTAGGAACTATAGCATCTGCATCGGTATTGGCAAATGATAACCGGAAGCTGCCTTTATCACTCCCACCCGTAAGCGCAATGGAATTTGTCCAGCTATAACCGGTGCGGTAAAAATCTTCGATGCGATTTTTATGAGGAGAATAGGGCTGCATGGTTCCATCAAACTGTGGTGTGGGAACTCCATCAAATTTTTCTCCGAAACTCCATACACCTGAGCTTTGCGCTTCTGCAACGGTTGTGGGTCTCTTGCCAGATTCTCCCTGCCCGTATTGATATTGAAAATCCGTATAATCGAGCGCCTTGTCTGCCTGAAAATTTGAATTTAATTCGATGCCGA
>JALZAJ010000358.1 GCA_030948465.1 Bacteroidota bacterium | reverse complement strand
ACCTTTCCATCTGCGATAAGCTTTACTTTTTTTATAGTACCCACCTTTACTCCGGAGAACCAAATGTTATTGCCTTTTTGCAAGCCGTTCACATTACCAAAAAATGCTTTTACGGTTATGGCTTTTTCAAACGCATTCTTCTGGGAGCCAAGCGTAAGCACGGTTAGTATAAAAATAGCCAGGCCAAGGAAAACGAATATCCCGACAATTATAGCTCTTTGATTACTGGAAACTTTCATTAGTGATTTATAAAATTATAATTATAAAAATTTTGTATCCTTTCATCGTCTGTGTTAAAAACTTCCTCAAATGTACCTTGCTTTATAAACTTTCCATCATACAACATAGCCACTTTGTCGCCTGTGGTTTTTGCGCAGGTAAGATCGTGTGTAATAATAATGGATGTAGTATTAAACTTATGCCGCACGTGGTTTATAAGATTATTGATGTCAATGCTTGTAATAGGGTCCAAGCCTGACGTTGGCTCGTCGTACAACATGATTTGCGGGCGAAGGATCAATGTTCTGGCAATGCCTATTCTTTTTCTTTGGCCACCGGAAAGCTCTGAAGGCATCTGATCGATGGTTTGCGATAATCCCACATCTTCCAATACGGATTCTATTTCACTTTGCACTTCAGTTGACGATAAATGCTTTGCGTTTCTTACCAGCGGGAAAGCCAGGTTCTCCCTTACCGTCATGCTATCATACAGAGCGCTGTTTTGAAAGGAGAATCCTACTTCCATACGAAGCTCTCTCAATTCCAGGTTATTTAATTTATCCACTTCCTTTCCAAGTACATTTACCACACCGCTATCGGGTTTTAGTAGCCCGCAAATAATTTTTATAAGCACAGATTTTCCTGTTCCTGACCTGCCAAGAACCACCACATTTTCTTTTCGAAAAACATCCAGGTTAATTCCCTGCAGAACATGGTTAAGCCCAAATGATTTATAGAGATCTTTTATAGAAATCACTAATTCACTTTTATCATTATTTTTATCCAGGAGTGCCATTCTATCTAAAGCTATTGGTTATTTGAACAATAAGAATTTCTTCGATAAAGATCAGGAACATCGAAAGCACCACCGAGGCATTGGCCGCTTTCCCTACTCCTTCTGTTCCGTTTGAGGCATTAAATCCTTTATAACATCCAACCATCCCAATGGTAAATCCATACACGATACTTTTAATTAAAGAAGAGAAGATATCAAGAAAAGATATTTTTTCGAAAGCCGCCTGGAAGAAAGAAACAAAGCTGGTCATTTCATTTTGGTGCACATTTATGTAAGCCCCCAACATGGCTACACCGCCGGTATAGCACATTAATAACGGGATCATAAGTGTGGTGGCCAATACACGGCTTACCACCAAAAATTTAAAAGGATTAACGGCAGATACTTCCATCGCATCTATTTGTTCTGTCACTTTCATAGATCCCAATTCCGCTCCGATGTTTGAACCGACTTTTCCTGCAGCAATTAACGCCGTTACCAAAGGCGCCAACGCTCTTATAATGGCTATGGCTACAAGAGACGGCAACCAGGACGCGGCGCCAAATTCAGACAAGGAGGGCCGTGATTGTTTGGTAAACACCAGGCCGGTGATAAAGCCGGTAAGTGTAATTAAAAAGAGTGATTTATAACCAACTTCATAGCATTGCTTAAGGATCTCCTTAAACTCATAAGGCGGCTTAAATACTTCTTTAAAAAAGCGAATAACAAAACTGAAGCCGCTGTTGAGGTCAAGAAAAAAGCGATCGATCTTAGCAGTTATTAAATGTTGTCCTGGCGTTTTTGAAATCATTTTTAGTCGGGGTATGAGAGGAATTTTTTTTAAAGATATTTAATAGTTGTGCAAATATGATGCAAAAGAAAAATGAGAACTGCTTCAGGTTTACCAGGGAATAAATAGTTAGTCACTTCTTATTTTTCAATTGATCTTATACTTACAGTGGAAAATAATCATCATTGCATTTCGTGTTATTCCCATATTGGCATGCGTTTATTAAGTTCATTTTGATTAGTAGCTTCTCCGGCAGAAAGCCACTTGCTATTTGAAGAAATTCAAAGATCATAAAAATTTTGTTCCGGTGAGGGCTTCACTTATTTGCCAAAGTTTTTTTGCATTTACTTCATTTACAATTTTATCATTCGTTTTCGTAATTTTTTTATTTTTAAAATAGTTGCCGCTTATCTTCTTTTCATCTCTTGAAGAGGCAAGATGAATTGAAGTTTCCGCGCCTTTTTCCGGCGAAGTAAGAAACAGTTGAAATGCTTTAAATATAAACCCGGTAAGCCCACCGGAGGCTTTACCAAAGCCTGTGCTTACAACGCCCGGATGAATCGCGTTCGTTACGATGTTCAAGTTTCTTTTCTTTATACGGCGGTCAAGTTCTTTGGTGAATAACAGGTTGTAAAATTTAGTATTTGCGTAAGCCTTTATGGCGGAATAGCCGGTTTTCAATTCAATATTTTCAAAGTCCGGCTTCGCTATCTTATAAGCTTCTGATGATAGATTGAGAATTCGCGCCTCTTCACTTTTTAAAAGCAGATCAAAAAGTAAGGCCGTTAATAAAAATGGGCCAAGATGATTGGTGGCTAAAGTAAGTTCATTGCCGTCTGCCGATTCTTCCCTTTTGCTTCCTAAAATTAAACCGGCATTATTGATAAGAACATCAATCTTTTCATATTTGGAATTAATTTCCCGGGCAACATTTCTTACATCCTGCAATGAGGAAAGATCAGCGATAAATACATC
>JALZAJ010000143.1 GCA_030948465.1 Bacteroidota bacterium | reverse complement strand
TATGGACTATAAGGAATTGAGACATTATCAATACTAAAACTACCTCCCGGTTCAAACACTTTTACTAATAAATTTGCTTTCAGAATTCCCGGAGCATTTCCATCCGTTTCAAAAACAGGTTTCACCGTGGCTTTACCTTCGGCATCAAGCTCTCCATCAAAAATTGTTTTAGTAAGCGTTGAATAATTTGTTGTGGGATCATCAAATGCATATCCGGAAAATTTTGGAAAAATTGTTTTCGCGGCATAAAGTGATGCATCAATCTTTGCCTTCAAATTCTTTGCTGTAGCACCAAACAGCCAGCGGGCCGAAAGCTGCCCGGTGTTTGAAAGACTTTTCCCTAACATCGCATCCGTTCCAAAATCAAGATCGACTTTCAGCCGATTGGGCATTACCGTTTCTATTTTAATTCTTTTCTCAAAAGTGGCACCTCCTACTTTTACCCTTGCCAGCCAGTTGCCCGTAACAGCGTTTTGCCCGGTTTTAGTTTTGAAAACATTAAATCCTTCATTGGCATTCGCCTGTACAATTCTTTTATACAACTGGCCCTGCGGATTAAATAATTCTAATTCTACCGGATGCCCTTCGGGTAGCTTACTCTCTTTATCTTCTATGATGCAATTAATAAATAATGAATCGCCGGGACGCCACACTCCTCTTTCGCCAAAAATGAAACCCTTGATCCCATTTTTTACTTCCTCACCGGAAATATCAAAACGACTTAGAGGAAGGCTGCTGCCGTCATCCATCCTTAAATATCCTTTTTCATTTTCCCTCCTGGCAATTACCAGGTAAGGCTTGCTCGTAAGATTAAACGTTGCAAAGCCATCATTATCGCTATTTGCTTTAGCAATTATTTGTTGCTGGTAATCGAGCACTTCAAGCTCAATATTAGCTATAGGCAATGCTGTCAAAATATCGGAAACAGCAATCGTGATGGTATTGTTGCCGCCTCTTTTTGCCGTGAGACCGATATTGGAGGCTATGATATTGCGTGTTGCCCAACGATCTTTATTATAGTATGATTTTTTACAAGGATTGTCCCGTTGCTTCCAATTGTATCCATAAGGATAATAATTGTCATAGCGCTTCCAGAATTCATCATTATCATCAACGGTATTTTGAGATGCCGTATATTCTTCCTCCCCATAATAATCTTCGTCTTCATGACTTGCCGAAGATGAATCAGACGTATGGCAGGTATATAAAGAATAATCAGGACGAAAACCAATAGTGACGCGGTAGATAGCACCTGGCTCTGTTTTTAAAAACTTATCTATATCAAGTGAAAATCGTTGTTTTTTATGAAGGTCTAATGTTTTATCATCATCAAGCCGTAATGTTTTTTGAACAAGAGGCACTGCCACCCGGCGCAAATCTTCATTGCCGTTTAAACTATTTCCCTGCAAAAATTGAGGGATATTATTCTCATAAATTTTAATGATGCTGACGTCAACGGCATTTAAGTTGATCGCTTCAAATGGCAAAACCAAATGCCCGGTATTAGGAAGTATATTCCCGTGGCCTTGTATTTTTACGGATGGCATCCGGTTTTCAAAAAATATATTTGCTGTATAACCTTTTTGCAGCGTATCACCCCAGGCATTTTTAATTCCGGGATTTACATTTATCGTGTAATCGCCATCCAGTTTATCACCCGTATATAATTTTACCTCACTTCCGTTAATAGAATATGTGATATCCGATTGATTGCTTACCGTAATAAGCCCGGTAAGTTCCTGGCCTAATGCAACAGGATCACTGAATTGAATGGACGCGTATTGTTCTGCATCATTCATTGCCATAATAGTCATCACTTTAAAATCGCCAATCGCGGGAACATCGATGGTTTTACTATTTGCCAGATCGATCTTCAAAGGCTTGCCGTTCCAGGTAAGGATAACCTGTTGTGCACTGTTTTTTCTGTCAATATTTTTCACAATAAAATCGTGCGTTTTGGCGGCACCGTTATGCTGCCAGCTTATTGACAGGGTTTTATCATTTTCGCTTGCGTTTAATAATTTTTCAACCAGTTCATTTGCTTCTACATCTGCAGTTTCAATTTCTCCAATTAATATCATTTTATCCTTTTGTCCATTACTTCTTAAACCAAAATCAGTGACCGTGAAAGAAGGTTTCACCGTCTGAATATTAAATTTAAATTCCTCAAATTTTGA
>JALZAJ010000134.1 GCA_030948465.1 Bacteroidota bacterium | reverse complement strand
CCCCGATCTAAAACGAGCAGCTCGTTGTTACTTTCGTTTAACAAAAGATCAGAAGTGAAGCTGTCTTCATAATCCACAGAATCAGCCATTCCATTTAATGAAATAGAATCGAGGCGCTCAAATTTTTCAATATCATATACAATTACGGATCCATTATCACCGCCGCTTAAATATACTTTTTTCGAATCCGGGGCGAAGGCTACTCCTAAAAAGGATCCATTAGAAAAAGGAGATTTGATACTACTGTCATAGCTGGGAACTCTTGTGTTGGAGAGGGTTTCATTGTCAATGATTGTAAATACTCCGTTGTGTATCGTTACTGTTTTTTTTCCATCCGGCGAGATAGCCATTCCGAAGGGGTCATGGGTTATCTGGATCGTTTCACCTGCGGGCGTTATATATCTGCCACTTGCCAGCACACTATTTCCTTTGGTATTGATGTGTGTGTATTCTTTAATAGCAGGTACGCTCAATACCTGGTAGTTTTTTTGGGCAAATGTATGTGTTGAAAGAAGCGCTAAAAACGTTACAAAAAAAAGAATTCTTTTCATGTACAATTATATGGATTACTGTAGTTAAAAAAATATCTTTCGCTAAAGAGAATTATAGTACAATTTAGCTAAGATTAATAAATTACCGGTTACAGGGAAAGAGTTCATTTAAATTTAACAATGACCGGAAGGATTTTTAAAATTTTGGCGGAGTGGAATGTGCTGTTTTATCGCAATACTGATCACTCCTGATATTTGCGTTGCTGTAAGTTTCGTTTAGCCCATAGAATTATATAGACTTGCGATATTATTGTTATTGGTATTTCTGATCAGGTCTTCATCAAACCTGGACAATGATTCATTTGATTTAGTAATCTCCCTGACGTTTTCTTAGATCGAAAATATAAACTGGATAAAGAGATGTTGCATGCAAGAGAATATTTGCTAAAAATAATGAAAGCGGGACAGTGGAGTTTCAACAAATTACGTCTCCGTATATATTGTTTTTGATGATAGTCTTTTAGAATAGGGAGATCCGTTTGAGGCGAAATGTTTGCCATACATTTGCTTCAATAATTTTATACATGAATACAATGGTCCGGGCATTGCAGGAAGTTTTTGACAGGATACCCAGAAGATATTCGTCTGAGAATTTGAACGAAATAAATGGCCTGCTCTCGGAATATGAAACCCTGTTAATTTCCATTGAAGCCGAAAATTCATTCTACGAAAAAAACATCCCGGTTTTTTTCGACGACCTGGAGTTGGTGAGATCAACTATAAAAAATTCCAATAACACCAAAGCCTCAAAAAAACTTAAGGACAATTTGTTTGACGAAGGTTCGGGCAAATTGAAAGATAGTATAGAAGCCTTGATAGAACTATATGCTGATGGAGATGGAACAGGTTGAATTCAACTGGTGGCGTCTTCAATGCCGGCGTTAAATCAAGTCTTCAACCACCCCGTAATACTCATCCTTGGCCTATTAGTGATCAACACTTCATGCAGGATATTATGCTGTGAAAACCCTATATGGGAACGAATGTATTATAAATAAACCGTGAAAACACCCTTTCTTTTATAGGAACCTCTTAGTACTATTGTTACAATGTTTAGTAATACCAGTTTAGCATTTTTATTTAAACTCCTTTAAATATTATGATAAATGATAAAGATATATATCTTGAAAAGGCCTTTCGCTTTCAATAATCAGTGTGCAAAAGAATATCTAAGAAGTAAAAACATCTGTTATACCAAAGGGCTCTTAAATGCTGATGTTATTGTTACATCGGGTGGTATTAAAATGCATCATATTGGGAATTTCCTTTCCTTATTTAAGAAAGTTATTACGTGGACTAATGAACCCAGGCATAGTCGAATTTTTTATAATTTTAGGCGTCGTAACTTAGCTACAATGAATGTCTATAGTGGAGATGTATTTTTGCATAACCTTCATTTTCTTGGATCATATCATCACAATTTTCTATTAAACTTAGGAATCGACTTACACTCGCCTCCCGGTATTCCCCTTACTATTCAAAAGCTTGCTGAAAAGAAAAAATTTTCTATAGCAATTTTCGCCTATCGTAATCCTGATAAATGTAAGCTACTTTGCCATCAAAAAAACCTTGACCTCTATGTGAAACGACAAGAGCTTGCAACCTTTTTATACCACCACAATAAATGTGATATTGTTGGAAACAATTGGCCTGAGCAGATAAATGTGCTTGAAAGCTCCGGAGCCGAAACCGGAAGTAAAGACTGGTGGGATAGAAAATTGACTTTAATGGAAAACTACAAATTTAATATATGTTTTGAAAATACTGTCTATCCTTATTATTGTACCGAAAAAATCTGGCAGGCTATAGCTTGTGGATGTTTGCCCGTGTATTACGGGAAAGGAACTGCCATCTATCAAACCTTCCCGGAAAATTCTTTCATCGATGCTTCAAAGTTTTCAACGAATGAAGATCTATTTGAGTATATGGAAAACTTACCGCCCACGGAACATGTGAAAAGATATAACGTTTGCCTGGAAGTAATGCACCGAAGCTGCGCCGAAAGACTTGAAAACCCAGAGTTGACAACCGATATTATCGCCCGGTTCACAAAAAATATTGTTCAAATGTCACAATCGCAGAATAAAGGACTACCTGCCTATTTTCTGAAACGTACTTAATTGATGCAGCAAAATCAAGTCTTCAACCACCCCGTAATACTCATCCTTGGCTTATTAGTGATCAACACTTCTTGTTCCAATTCGCCCCTTTGAAAAATACGATCTTTGTTCCAGGGCAGTTTTATACGGGATACAATCAGAACTTGAAATGCATGCGTTGCCTGCGCAAATGAACCCGTATTTTATTTTCAATTCACTAAGCGCTATCAATCTGTTTATCCTTGAAAATAACAGGTTGCAGGCATCGGAATACCTGGCAAAATTTTCAAGGCGGGTAAGGTTAATTCTGGAAAATTCCCAGGAAGCTTTTATTGCATTAGAAAGTGAAATAGAAGCGTTGCAACTTTACCTTGAACTGGAATCGCTTCGTTTTGAAAATAAGTTTAATTATAAAATTATTACAGATGACCTGATTGATACATCCGTAATTAAAGTGCCGCCGCTTATCATTCAACCGTATGTTGAAAATGGTATCTGGCATGGATTGATGCATAAAAAAGAAAGTGGTCATTTAGAAATTAAACTGTATATAAAAGATAATTTTGTTTTGTAAAATTACAGATGATGGCGTTGGACGAAAGAAAGCTGCGGAACTAAAAAGTAAGTCTGCGCTCACCTACAAGTCAATGGGCATGAGCATTACAGCCGATCGTATTTGCGATGTCGCCACAACAAGATCAATCAGGAACCCACATTGTGATAAATGATTTAGTGCTTGCAGATGGCAACGCCCGGTGGCACAGAAGTTATCATTAAAATAACCTTGTAATTTGAGCTGAGATAGAAGAAAAAATAAATTTTGCAAATTCAACATTCAATAAAAGTCTTAATAGAAAAAATTATGTTTTTGGAAGCAAACCTTGTTACCTTATAAACAAGATAATTGAATAAGGTAAATGATTATAATTTTTTTTCTACTAAGTATCCCAACAAGGATGGCCTTGTGTTTTGAGAACAAGACTCTAAGTACTCCGGAAGTTCTCCAAAACCAAGAAGGCTTCTTTGGAGAGTTTTTTATTTAAAGTGTCCCTAAATCTTCTTGGTTTGATGGAGATTTCGAGTTATATAGAAGTATTCCAACAAGGGGATAGCTTTCTGTTTTGATAATAATAACTCAATTTTTAAAACTTGGATTTTCACGCAATAAAAATCGAGTTATATAGAAGAATCTTTTTAGAAATTAGTTTAAATATTTTGTATTGATTTTATTAAACCTAAGTAGAAAAGCAGAAGATGCATAAATTGACCTTATTACCTTCTTGAGTCGGGTATATTTTTTAATTGAATAAAGTAATAAGGTTAAAAAACTTGAGTAAATAATTTCTTCTAAGGTTGAAATACAACCAAAATTCATTTTTACATAGCTTCAAAGGTTAAAAACAAAAATCTTATTTCCAAACTATAATGTTTAATAATGATCAAAGCAATACTTATAGACGATGAAATGCATTGCCTTAAAACGTTAGCAATGTTGCTTAAAGAGTATTGTGCCAATGTGCAGGTATTAGAAAAATGCAATGATGCAGCAACAGGTTTAAAGGCAATTGAAATGCACAAGCCTGATCTTGTATTTCTCGATATTGAAATGCCGCAGATGAATGGATTTGAAATGCTCGAGCACCTTTCTCAAATTAATTTCGCGGTTATTTTTACCACTGGCTACGACCAGTACGCGATTAAAGCTTTTCATTTTAGCGCACTTGATTATTTATTAAAACCCATTGAGCCAAAGGAATTAATAAATGCTGTTAATAAGGTGGAAGAGCAACATCATATACCGATGGCCGAACAATTTGAGATGTTGTTAAAAAAAATCAATGGCAATAACAGTGGCTTTAGTAAGATTGCTGTACCAACGGCAGAAGGCTTTGAACTTGTTCCTGCCACGGATGTAATCTATTTTGAAGCAAATGATAATTACACGCATATTTTTTTGAAGAATAAAAATAAAATAATAGCCTGCCGTACTCTAAAAAAAATAGAAGAGCAAATACAGGATTATAACTTTTTTGTAAGAGTGCATAACTCTTACATGGTTAACCTGAACGAAGTTGTTAGATATGTTCGTGGCGAAGGAGGCTATCTTGTAATGAGTAATAATTCCTCCGTAAGTGTTTCCCGCAGCCGCAAAGATGCCTTGTTGAAATTCTTCTAAACTGGCTGTTGCTGACGTCCCGCCATCAGCATTTATTATAACCACGCTTAAGATTAATTATTAATACTTCAACATTATCTAAACGGGTTTAAACAACTACCTATAGTTGCAAATCTGTTGACAGCCACGCCAACTGCAGCAAGGTTGGTAAACTAATTAAAAATTTACCGGCAATATATTCTACGAGTTTATCGTCAGGCATTTTAGTAGAAGTTGACTCTTCCGTTTTGGTATTTTTAAATTGAGCCGTTTCTGACAGGTAATTAATGAATTGTTCTTGTGCAGTGCCGGTGCCGGTTATATGGACATGCCTCGCGTTAGTCAAATGTGAAGCGATGTCTTTTAAAAACTTTGCCATTATATTTTGCTCCTGGTTATTGACATTTCTTTCGGAGTTTGCCGTTAATGAATCAGCTTCTACATGAGCAAGTACCGAAAAATTTTCACCTCCCGGATTTTCACTTCCTACTACAGTCGCATGGTAGTATCCATCCAAACGCCAAATTTTTTTTGATTGTTCGTAATGTTGATTTTAATTAATTTGTTTTCAATACCACCTGTCCATTGGGGTATTGAACTTCTTTATCATTTTCAGCCGTAATTAAAAAGTCGGTTGGCTTGTAGGGAGTTACTGTTTTCAAAGAACTCTTAAGAGTGCTGGAAAAAAGACTGCTGGATGTATTCAGGCTTCCAATATTTTTAGTTCCGTTACTTGAAGTTTCCATCCAAACCACGTAAGTATCTTTTGGAGGATCAAGCCTCTTGGGGTCTGCCAGCCGCATAATATTTAAATCAACAGATGTATTTTTGTTTTTATCGGATTTAATTTTTACAGAGCCTTCTGCAGCGGGCACTACAGATGAGGTACCAAAGGTCATTTTCTTTGCACAAGAGCTAAAGGAAAAAGCTACAAATAGTATTGTTGCAAACAATAATATTTTACAGGATACATTTTTCAAATAAGTTTTTTTCATTGTAATTTTTTTAAATTTTAAATTGGACCACAAATTTTATCCTGGCGAATAACGGTTCTGTTTTCTTCTTTACTTTTAAAGGAACTACTTGACTATTGTAATGGCAATGTTTGTTGCCAATGCGCCATACACGCCATTTTGAAGATACTTCCATAATTTATAATGTCAATTTTTAACTTTCAAAAAAGTTTAAATAACACACCGGCGTTAGTTTATGGTCAGCTAACTTTTTAAAGTTTCCGTGAGCTTTTGTGGTGCCTCAGTAGGATTGAAAAATGTAATACCAATTACGGGCGAACATTCAAAACGCTTCAAAAAAGCAAACATTATTTTTAATCCAAAGCTATTTTAATCCCGGGCAATTCATCACTATAATAATGCCGGCATATATCTAAGAGTATTTATTTTTACCAATCTTTACGAGTAGCAATATGTTACAGTTTTTAATTGCAGCATGCATCAAAATAATTTTAAACATCTATGAAACAAAGCGCCAAATCTTTTACAACGGGGTTAATGGAATCCATGACCTTATACTGGAATAAATTCCTGCTGGCCTTACCACGCATCGTGCTGGCCATTGTTCTCCTTGTTATTGTATTTTACATTGCTGCTTATATTGCAAGGCTGCTTAAAAGAAGGCTATCAAGTGGAGAACACGATCCTTTATTCGTTAGGTTTCTTAGTAAAATAACCAAGGTCGCCGTAATTATTTGCGGGCTCATTCTCGCTTTGCAAACGTTAGGATTAACGGGGATTGCCGGCGGTTTACTTGCGGGCGCCGGTATTTCAGCTTTTATTTTTGGCTTTGCTTTTAAAGACATCGCAGAAAATTTTTTAGGAGGTGTTATCCTTGCTTTCAATCGCCCTTTTAGTTTGAATGATACTATCGTGATAAGGGAATTTACCGGACATATTGTTGCGCTAAATTTTCGCACCACGCATATCAAAACCTTCGATGAAGGTGATGTGTTTATTCCCAATGCCATTGTAATAAAAGAGCCGCTGACTAATCTTACAAGAGATGGTAAAATTCGTTTGAATTTTGTGGTGGGTATTGCTTATGAAGATAATATAACTAATGCTATCGCTGCCATATTGGAAGCAATGGAGCCAATCGCGGATTTAAAACAGGATATAAAACCTTTTGCTGTGGTAGAAGAACTTTCGGTAAGTACCGTTAATTTAAAAGTCTATTTCTGGGCAAATACTTTTGATTATAGAAAAGGTGTTTTGCAAATAAAAAGTGAAGTGATCACTAAAGTTAAAGAAGCCCTGGAAGCGAAAGGATTTTCATTGCCCGCTGACATACAGGAAATTAAATTGTATGACAAGAAAGAACCTTTACCGATAAATATTTTGAATATAAAAGATGTAGCGAAAAGGCTGGAGTAAATCTAAAGTGGCCTTTGTTTGGTAATAAAATAAATTGCCTATGCGTTTGCTTTTTCAAATTGATATTTGTGATGCGATTGCTTCTCCACATACAGTTTATTTACAAGCGTCATTATTATCGCAATAACCGGTGTCGCTAATAACACACCCCAAAAGCCGCCCAATAAACCCATCGCTACCTGCCCGAAAACAGTAAGCGCCGGAGGGATGCTTACCATTTTCTGTTGAATGAGCGGTTGTGTTACAGCACTTTGCACTGCCTGGATAAGTGTGTATAAACAAAGTACAAGAATAGCTGTTGTTGATCCCTGCATAAGGCCTATCAGGCCGGCAGGAATTAAAGCAATGATAGGCCCAAAGTTGGGAATAAAATTCAGTAAACCCGCTACCAGGGCAAGGGTAAGAATCAATGGCATGCCGATCGCCCATAAACCAAGGCCGGTAAGCACAGCAATAAACAAAAATCCAAAAAGTTGCCCCTTGATCCAGTTTTTTAAAACATTATGTATGTCATCTAACAACTCAGCGCCCTCGTCTTTTGCCGCGGGCGGCAGCAAATGAACGATACCTTTTTTATAAAGGAAAGGACTCGCTGTAAAAAACATACCAAGAAGTAAGATGATATACACATCACTTAAGATGCCGAAACTTGAGGAAAAAAACTTTTTCGCGATCGACACGGTCTTCTGCGAGTTCCCCGAAGAATTCAGGTAATCAAGCGCTTTGCTTCCAACGGAACTTTTTTGCAGGTAGGCCTTAGCGTTATCTATAGTCTTTGGCAAAGTATCCGTCAATGAAGAAACCTGTTGTTGCAACCTTGCACCAACGAACCAGAAAAAAACTATTAGTAAAATAATGTTGATTATTATAGAAAGAGCAAGGCTCCACCTCTCTGGAATATGAAGGTATTTTTTAAAAAAGCTTGCACAGCCATGAAAGTAGATGGCAAATAGAGCGCCCGCCAAGGTTAGCAACAGCACATTAAATAAAGTTTTAAATAACAATAAGAGGATAACCAGCAAAGCAAGAACTCCTCCTGCTATCCATACTTTTTTTGAATAAGATAACTTGTCTTGAGATTGACCGGTGTTTATTTCAGGCATAAATAGCAATCGGGTTTATATATTTTAATTAGCCTATAATGAATGTTGTGTGCTGTAACCACACTTACAAAGACTGTGCTTATTATTGCCTTGACGATAAAATTACATCAGTATTCAAGATTGCCCGTCATAAATAATAATCGCTACAAGAGATGAAAAAGGTGCAGCTTTAAGATAATAGATCTCTGAAGACATGATATGAAAGACTAACGTAGCATGTTTAAAAGTGAAGGAAGAAAAAAATTCATTATGAAGCCATATTGTTTATCACTGCATATACATAAAGAGAGGTAATAATTACTCAACTTCCACTAAAACGTTGCCCGGAAGCTTTTTTGCAAACGGAGCCCGGCAAATTTTCTTTGAAATAAAATATTGGAAAGCACCAATGGAGTAATAAAAAATTATTTGCGGTTTTATTGTCTGAATAAATCATTCAAATGATTACTCTTTATTTGAATCAATTTTGAAATTATTTCTAAGAAGCATGAAAGACCTAAACCTGCTCTTTATATAGATAATATAATTCGTTTATTTGTATGTGAGAACGGCTATAGTTTCTTTTTCTTCATTTCATTGTTGGGATTTACAAATTAAAATATCAATGATCTATTTTTGAGAAATATTAGAAGACGCTAATGATGACGATGCTATACTGCTCTTAAAATCTTTATTGGCATGGTTATAGGAAATTCATAAAGCAAAATCAAAAAAATAAATTATGTCGAAAATTAAACCCTTCTTCGCGACTGCTCTTTTATTAATAATCGCCGTATCGTGTAACAACAAGCCGAACGATAAACAAATACAGGATAATGTAGCCAAACAATTGCAGCAGAATAAAAGTTATGCCGGCGTTACTTCTACTGTAAAAGACGGTACCGTTACGCTAAGTGGAACCTGTGAAGGCGATAACTGCGCCGCTGATATAGAGAACAATATTAAAGGTGTTGATGGCGTACAAAAAGTAGAAAATAATATTACCAAAGATAATTCTACTGATCTGACGATGAGAACATCCGTTCAATCTATCATCACGAAATATCCCGGTGTGCAGGCAGATGTTGCAGGCGGAGTAATCGTGCTTAGGGGAAGTATCGACCGTGACAATCTCCAGTCATTAATGAGCGACCTCGGTGCACTCCACCCTGAAAAAATAGACAATCAACTTGTGGTGAAATAGAAGATTACGCCGAGGTTATTCTAAGCATTTCATTTAACTAATAAATCGTGCTGTTAAGGGCAGAGATTATTTTCGTTAACACATCAACAAAAATTAATATGGAAAACAATAAGAAGCAAAATCAAACTAATGCCGAGTCGCTTATAGATCAGACAAAGGCTAACAAAGACAATCAAAGATATTTTAACCTGGTAGTGGATAAGATTCCATACCGCGTAGAATTTGAGCCTTTCTTTTTTAATGAGCAGGTACGGTATTATGTTAGTATAAACGCGGGCCCGAAAGATGTTTTTGTTTGGGATACTAATGTGGAACTATTTAGAGCTATCGACGATAACGCCGGCGTATTGCCGGTAGGTTTGGAAAAAGCTATTAGTGAAAAACTTAAAACGCAAAACCTGGAATAATTTACAAGTCTTAGAATATATTTTTGAGAAAACATGGCAAAATATTCAAGAGCCCGGTCATTGAAACGCGATCAATTGGCATAGTTAAAAATCCGAATAAAAAGTGCGCATGATAGATACAAGAGTTTACATAAATTATGTAGCACGTATTATAGAAATCGCCGGCGTACTAACTATCATCGCGGGTATCTGCATTGCATTGTTCCGGTTCATTTTCACGTTGCAAAATATTCACCCAAGATCATATAGAGTATTAAGGCAGCAACTTGGTAAAGCTATTTTACTGGGTCTCGAAATACTGGTTGCCGGTGATATTATTGCCACGGTAGTTACTGAGCCTACGATGAATAAAGTGCTTACGCTTGGCGTAATTGTTCTTATCAGAACCTTTTTAAGCTTTTCGCTCGAAGTGGAGCTGGAGGGGAAATTTCCATGGCAGAAGGCGCAAACCGGCGCGGATTAAAGCATTACATTCTTTGCGGCGGCAATCTCCAAACAGTAATTGCGAACTATTCAACCGCTAAATTCTTATGTATAACCCCGTGGCTTCTCCATGGCTTCTGTATAACGGGTGCCTGTTATTTTAATTTGTTCAGAATTAAACCTCCGCCTTAGCTTAGCATTGTTAACACTGGTGCTTTCAAATTCTTTTGCACAAAAAGACTTTAAGAATGAATCTGTTTATAGATTTCCTTCCTTGCAATCAGTGCCGGCTTTGCGTTAATTGAAAATAATATAATGAGTACTGAGAAGGTCGCCACAAAAGTTTTAAAGGCACTTTAATAAGAGTTTTAAAAATGCTGAGGACATCAAATGGGAACAGTTTGATGATAATTTTCTTGCAACGTTTGTAAACGACAACACAATTACAAAATCGTTATTTGATAGAAAAGGACAGATGATTTATGCTATTAAATATCCTTCAGAAAAACAGCTTCCGCTTTACATAAAAGGCCTGGTTAAAAATTATTATAGAAATTATAATATAACAAGCGCTGCCTGCATATTACAAGGCCGCCAAAAAATATGGATTGTAAAACTTGCAGGTAAAACGAGTTATTTAGCTGCAAGAATTGAAGACAGGTGACATACAAGAAATAGAAAATTTTCAAAAAGCGAATTAAAGTTTTCTCTAATCAGTAATGTCTTTACTCTACACACAACGCCATATCACATCTACAAACCATTTATTTTTATCATAAAAATGGCCAACAGGTATAAATCCTGTTTTAGCTGCAATCTCATCAGCCTGCTCGACGGTATATTTTTGAGATATTTCCATAAAAACAGGTTCATCTTTTTCAAAAGAAATTGGATCGTTTTTACAAATGTGCACTTCCTGATCTTTCAATGAAACGAGATAACTTTTACAAGCGCCGCTCATTGGATCGTAGGTGGCATAATGCTCAAAAGATGCCACATCAAAATCACTACCGAGTTCCCTGTTAATGCGATGTAGAAGGTTTAGGTTGAATTCTTTGGTGTAGCCATTCTTATCATTGTAGGCGGCTAATACCTGCTTCGGATTTTTCTTAAGGTCCATTCCAATCAGTACCATATCTCCTTCTGAAAGATGGCTTCTGAAATTCTCGCAAAAATCAATAACCTCTTCCAGAGGGATATTGCCAATATTTGACCCAAGAAATAGTACCAGTTTTATTTTATCCGAAATTTTTTTTGCTGACTTCAGCATTTCAAGATACTCGCCATTCAATCCATGTATGTTTAAATGAGGAACCTGCGCAGGAAGTTTTTCATGAAGAAGATCAATTATGTGATTAGAAATATCTACCGGGAAATAGGTAGAGATTGCTTTTTTATTTACCAGTTCTTTTAAAAGATAGACTGATTTTACTGCGTCGCCCGCGCCCAATTCAACCACGTCAAAATTTTTATGCTGCCGGGTAATTATATCAGCCAGGGCTTCGGTTTGTTCCGAAAAAATTTCAAGCTCGCAATTGGTAAGATAATACTCATCGCAATTCATGATGTCCTGGAATAATTCATCACCTCTTTTGTCGTAAAAATATTTTGATTGTAAATATTTTGGCGTTGACCGTAATCCTGCTAACACGTCCTGTAAAAATTGTTTCACTTCCTCATTTTTTAAATCATAGATAGATTAATACGCTAATCTCAACCCCGTGTATTGCCAACGCAAATGAGGGTGAAAAAAATTCCTGTAAGTGATACGGCTATGTTCGGGCGAAGTAACCTCCGATGCTCCTCTCAACACCTTCTGATTCACCATAAATTTTCCATTGTATTCGCCAATCGCGCCGGGCGCTTTTGTAAAACCCGGGTAGGGCAAATAAGCGCTTTCAGTCCACTCCCAACGCTTGCCCCAATCAAATTGCTGCGCGGCAATTTCCCATTCAAATTCAGTAGGTAAGCGCATTCCCTTCCAGGAGGCAAAGGCTGCAGCTTCATAAAAACTGATATGGCATAATTCTTCTTCCAGCTTTACGGCCTTTAGGCCGCTATAGGTATAGTAATACCATTCGCCATCAATTAAATGCCAGTAAAGCGGCGCAGTGATGTTATTATTTTTTACCCAATCCCAACCTTCAGCATGCCAGAAATTAAAATTTTTATATCCTCCGGCATCCATAAACTCCAGGAATTCTCCATTGGTAACGGGATTGTTTTCAATACTAAAATCGTTAAGTAAAACCTGGTGCCTGCTTAACTCATTATCAAAACAAAAATCATTTCCATCATATCCAATTTCATAAATTCCTTTTTCAATTTTTATCGGGACGCTCGATTTTTTTCGCACCGGATTTTCAGTTCCATTAGACTCCAAATTGTAAGCGGGAAATAAAGGATTATTACCTAAAATGTATTTGATATCGGTTCGTAAAAGTTCCTGGTGCTGTTGTTCATGGTTAAGTCCAAGGGTAATAATTTCACGCAGATCTTTTGAAGGATTCGTTTGCAAAAAATCTCGCATGGCATTGTCAACATATCTGCGAAACTTATAAATATCTTCCACAGCCGGCCTGCTAAGATTTCCTCTATCTGTACGAATTACTCTTGCGCCTACTGTTTCATAATAACTATTGAAAACATAATTATATTGAGGATCATATTCAGCATAATTTTCCATGTGCGCTTTAAGGATAAAGGTTTCAAAAAACCACGTTGTATGCCCTATATGCCACTTCGGCGGACTCACATCGACAATAGGCTGCACCACATAATCTTCGGTTTTCAAGGGCGCACAAATTTCCTCACTATACTTCCTCACCGCAATATATTTTTCCAATAAATCCATAATTATCTCAATTTTTTTTAGGTAGTCTTGTCGCTTTTATTTTTTGTCGCCGGCGTTGGAGGTAATATAATTTTTCAGATCATATATACTCTTAACATTTAACCGATCTGATTGTTCTCTTCGCATCATTAATGCATACGCATTATTAAAACCAATGGGTTGCAGCCATTTTAAATTGTATTGATCATGAAATTGTTGTTTCACGTAATCATAAACTTTTTCTTTGCTTCCACCAAGGGATGAAACTATTGAATCGTTTGTTTTCAAAATAACCAACAAGCCGGTGCCGGTGTATTCAGGGTACATATCAATTTGGTTATTAGTAAGTGCGTCAAAACAAATTTTTGTACCACCCAATCCGGTTTTAGTTTCTACCTGCAAATTGGTATTCCCTTTTATTAACATAGCATACATTGAAGTGAGAATATATTGCTCGCCGAATATTTTTGAGCCGAGCCTGATAATTCCTCCATTTCCATTCATGGGTTCTTTGTACAAACTTTGTTCCATCAAAAAATCTTTTGCAACTTTCTCAGGGCTTTGCTTTAAATAATCGACCCGGTAGTTTAATTCCGTCATTATAGAATCATTAATATGCCCTGCCAATTGATTAAGAACACCTTCGATCTGGGGATATTTTTTTAGTACATCTTCCCGGATAACCGGCGCTGCATAATACGGCGGAAATATCCCCTTATCATCTTTTAAAACTATGAGATCGAATGCTTTGAGCCTTCCATCAGTACTATAACCGCTAATGACATCTAATTGCTTTTCGTATGCTGCTTTATACATCACCGCATCACTTATAACAACAGTCCGTATGTTTAGTTTATAAATTTCTTTAAGACCGAGATAGCCATCTTTTCGACCCATAAATTCCGGGGTAAAACCTGCCAGCATTTTGCTTCCATAAAAAGAGGGCAAAAGATAAAATGAGGATAGTACCACAAATGAAAGCGGTAAAATCCAAAACCTCGTTCTTATTTTTTTCAAATTTATCTTTTGCACTTTTGACAAAATAAAATCAAAAGTAATAGCTAGTAAAGCAGCGGGAATCGCACCCGCAAGTATCATGTTGGTATTGTTAAGGGCGATGCCGCCAAAAATAAATTCTCCGAGTCCGCCGGCAGCAATGTAAGCTGCAAGCGTTGCTACGCCTACATTTATAACCGTTGCTGTGCGAACGCCAGCCAGTATAACGGGAAGCGCTAAAGGTAATTCTACCTTCGCAAGTATTTGCCGCCCACTCATTCCCATTCCTTTAGCTGATTCTCTTACTGCCGCATCTACGCCGGTTATTCCTGTGAAGGTATTTCTCACAATTGGCAGCAACGCATATAAGAACAAAGCAACAATCGCAGGCCTTGGGCCAATACCAAGCAGTGGTATCATAAAGCCCAGAAGAGCGATACTTGGAATCGTTTGCAAAATTCCTGTGAATCCTAAAACCGGCGCGGCGAATTTTTTTCTTTTGGCGATAAATATCCCCAATGGCAGACCAATCGCCACGGCAATGAGTAGTGAGATAAATGTAAGGCCGATATGCG
>JALZAJ010000128.1 GCA_030948465.1 Bacteroidota bacterium | reverse complement strand
GTAAGTTTTATTTTATTAAGAAATATGGCGTTTTGCCCATAAGCTTGTAACTGTACAAATTTTTGATTGCCATTATAACTTATTAATATGCTGTCGCGAATAACAAAAGGAAGATTCGCCGTGTTAGGATCAATTTTTACCTGGACAAAAATATAAATACTGTCATTGGCATTTATTTCAATATTGTCTGCCTCGTTTGCGGAAGTGCCATCTACATTTATTTTAAATGATGAAGTTGCACCTCCGGCGAGTTTCACTTTTGATAGAAGAAGCTTTTGATTGTTATCATTAAATATTTTGAAAGACTTGGTTATTGAACCCACCGTGGTAAAAACAGTATCATAAGAAAGGGTATCTGCACTAACGCTAATCGTCGCCTGCGGGCTCGTAATAAAGGAATCCTTTTTACAGGAAAAAATAAAAATTGCTGTAAGAAAAAAAAAGCCAGTGTACTTCAGGAGGGTCATTTTCAAAAATATGTCTTATTATCTAATGAGATATTTGTTTACATACACAAAATAATTTCGGCGTCGCTTAACTGCAACAGCAAAAGAAAAGAAAATCTTGTTTACCTGGTAGCAAATGCTAACGTGGCAACACTTAATTTAACCTGCGCAACTTTTAATATTTCTGCACCGCAGGCCTCCATGGTTGCTCCGGTGGTTATTACATCATCTACTAACAAGACATGCTTCCCTTTTAAGAAAGCTGGATCTAATACAGAAAAACTTTTTTCAACGTTCTCCCATCGTTGTATCCTGCCTTTTTTTGTTTGAGTTTCGGTGTGTATAATTCTTATCACATTTTTTGTTAGCAGTGGAACCTTCATTTCTTCAGCAATGCCCTGGCATAAGACTTCCGCCTGGTTATAACCTCTTTTAAATTCTTTTTTGGTAAACAATGGTAGGGGAACAAGCAGATCAATATTGGCAAAACGATTACTGTTCTTCAAACTTTTTCCCATTAGATTGCCAAGGTAAATTCCGGCCTTCTTGTTTCCTTTATATTTTAATTCGTGGATCAGGTTTTGAACGATCGAGGCCTTTGAAAAATAAAATTCGCTCATACCTGCTATGATAGCAATTCTTCCCCAAAACATTTTTTCGACCGGGTTATTTGCGTGTAGGGAAAAACTGGTGTGAGGCAAATTATTGATGCATTCCAGGCAAAGGAAATTTTCACTTTCAATAATATCACTGCCACAACCAATACAATTGTGAGGATAAAAAAAATGAAGAAGAGGCGATATAAAATGAGAACTTATTTTCAATAAAAGATTTTTTAAAATAAATACCTGTACAACTCTTCCACTTTGCCCAATGGAACTATTTCAATATTGAACTTTGATTTGCCCAGGCCTTTCGCAATAGCCTTCTGAAATGCAAGATTATATTTACTTACAATAATTTTTTCAAAGCCAAGTTTTTCAGATTCCGCAATTCGCTGCTCGATCCTATTGACAGGCCTTATCTCTCCACTCAATCCTACTTCGCCGGCAAAACATAAATGCAATGGAAGCGCCACATCTTCGTATGAAGAAAGTAAGGCACTTAGCACAGCAAGATCTATTGAAGGGTCTTCGACTTTTAAGCCACCGGCAATATTTATGAAAACATCTTTAACTCCAAAATGAAATCCTCCTCTTTTTTCCAACACCGCTAATAACAACTGAAGTCTTCGCAAGTCAAAACCTGTATTGGTTCTTTGAGGCGTGCCATATACGCTTTGAGTTACCAGCGCCTGCACTTCTATTAGCAGCGGCCTGATCCCTTCCATGGTTGCTCCAATTGCAACCCCGCTCAATTGTTCCTCTCTTTGGGTGATCAGAATCTCCGATGGATTGCTTACCTGCCGCATGCCTTCACCGGTCATTTCATAAATACCCAATTCGTATGATGAACCAAAACGATTTTTAAGAGTTCTTAATATGCGGTAAGAATAATTTCGGTCGCCTTCAAATTGCAAGACGGTATCGACCATGTGTTCCAGAATTTTTGGACCTGCGATACTTCCATCTTTAGTTATATGACCGATTAGGAAAACAGGTGTATTAGTTTCCTTCGCAAACCGTTGAAACTCGGAAGCTGTTTCTCTTATCTGCGAAACGCTTCCCGGCCCTGATTCTACATAAGGCGATTGCAATGTTTGAATAGAATCAACTATAACGAGTTCGGGCTTCAACTTTTTTATTTCCTGGAAAATAGTTTGCGTATTTGTTTCAGTCAGAAGGAAAAAGTTTTCATTTTTTATCTGCAAGCGATCAGCTCGCATTTTTATCTGTTGATCGCTTTCTTCTCCGCTTATATATAATGTAACAATATCTTGAAGTTGCAATGCATCCTGCAAAAACAGCGTTGACTTTCCTATGCCCGGTTCGCCTGCTATTAGCACAAGGCTGCCTCTTACAATTCCTCCACCCAATACCCGATTTAATTCTGCATCGCTGGTAAGTATTCTTTCTTCTTCACCATTTAAAACGTCTTTTAAGGAAATCGTTTTAACACCGGTGCCCAGTCCGGAAAATTCTTTCCATTCACTTTGCTTCTTATCAGTTCCTCTTACAATGACTTCTTCAACGTAAGTATTCCATTGTTCGCATGAAGGACATTTGCCTACCCACTTCGCACTTTCCTGGCCGCAGTTACTGCAGAAAAAAGCTGTTTTTGTTTTACTCATAATTTATAAGCACTGAAATTAAAGAAAGATTAGCACAGCGATTAAGTGTATTGTAAAAAGAAGAAATTTAGAAAGGCAAAAGCGAAACTTAAAATATCACGAAGGACTTGTTCCAATGCCGGCAAAGTAAAAGGGCTGGTATTTCTACCGGCCCTTTGTACTTACTAACCCATTAAATTCTATTGCTAAATTACAAATTGAATGCAGATACACAAATTAATTTTCGGGGATGTTAATAAATTCCTCAAGTTATTTTGTTGTTTAAATAAATGATTCAGTTTTTCACAAATAGATGTTTATTAATGCGTTATAAAGTTAAATGCCGGTTATTTTCCCTTAAAAAAAATAATTAATTTTAAATTTGGTTTATAATATAAACTACTTTATTTTTGTGATAAATTTACAGAAAAATGAACCGCATCTTGCTTTTTACATTGTTATTTTCCGCTAATTGCGGGATCGCCCAGGTAAAAATTTCCGGTAAAGTTGTTGATAATCATAACAATCCGGTTCGGGGTGTAAGCATCAGTGTAATAAATTCCTATGATGGATCGACTTCCGATTCCGCCGGTAATTATTTTTTTACTGCATCAGAAAAAGGCGAGCAAACATTACAGGCAACTTCCGGGGGTTATAAATCTTTTGAAGAAAAAATTAACATTAATGGGGTTCCTTTAAATATCAATATCTCTTTAAAAGAGCAAGTAACGGAATTAAAAGCTGTTGTTATTAGTGCCGGCACATTTGAAGCAAGTGATCAAAAGAAAGCAACCGCCTTAAACCCAATTGACATCGTGACAACGGCAAGCGCCAATGCAGATATTACCTCTGCATTAAAAACACTTCCCGGCACGCAGCAAGTAGGAGAAAGCGAAGGGCTTTTTGTAAGAGGCGGCACAGCAACCGAAAGCAAAATTTTTATAGATGGAACTCTCGTCAATAATTTTTTCTATACCAGCGAACCAGGCCTGGCAACCAGGGGAAGATTCAATCCATTTTTATTTAAAGGCACCATCTTCAGTTCAGGTGGATACTCGGCATTATACGGACAAGCATTATCATCCGTATTATTATTAGAATCCATTGATCTGCCGGAAAAAACATCTGCCAATTTTGGAATATCGTACCTGGGGGCAAATGCCGGTATTCAGACACTTGCAAAGAATAAAAAATCATCATGGGGAATCACCTATAGTTATACCAACCTTGCTTTGGTATATAACCTGATCAAACAAAAGTTTGATTATTTCAGAATTCCTGTGCTGCATGAAGGGGATGCTAATTTTAGAATTAAAACATCCGCAACCGGCATGATAAAATATTTTGGTTATTTCAGTACGACGAATGTTGGTTTTAGAAACCAGGATGTAGATTCTTTAAAACTAAAGGATGCCTTCGGCCTTAAAAATTTCAACATGTACCATAACCTTACCTGGAGGGAATATTTGGGAAAGGGATGGAAATTAAATTCCGGGATTTCTTACAGTACTAATCGTGATGATATTAATAATGAACTGCAGGATGCCGACAATAAGAAGCAATCATTTGCGAATGAACCTTTATATGCGTATAAAAATTTCAATCTTGTAAATAAAGGAAAATATGCGAATGCCAAAGTCGTGTTTGAAAAAAGGCTTAACGGCCTTAGCGCAATCAGGTTTGGAAGTGAATATAATTATAGTGATGAAAAATCCAATTATACTTTATATGACGGTACTCAATTTCCGGAAAGGGTAAAGGAAAATATTGCCTCCGGATTTGCTGAAACAGATATTTATTTAACCAATGATCTCGCTGCTAAAATAGGCGTGAGAGAGGAGCATTCCCAACTGATCAACCAATGGAATGTTGCACCCAGACTTTCATTGGCATACAAATTTCCAGACAATAGCCAGGCTTCCGTGGCCTATGGAATTTTTTACCAGGATCCTGAAAGAAAATATCTTCCCTCAACAAATACATTACATTTTGCA
>JALZAJ010000087.1 GCA_030948465.1 Bacteroidota bacterium | reverse complement strand
CTCTCGCTCTTCTTAAGTCACCTTTTGCATGAGGAGCATCCAAGGTATTCTGGTCATTGGTATAGGCATGTATCGTTGTCATAAAGCCGGCTGTTATACCAAAGGTGTCGTTTAAAACCTTTGCCATAGGAGCGAGGCAATTGGTAGTGCAGGATGCGCAGGAAATAATAGTTTCCGTACCGTCAAGGATATCATGATTTACATTGTAAACAATAGTTTTCAGATCGCCTGTTGCAGGAGCGGAGATCACTACTCTCTTTGCGCCAGCTTTGATGTGCGCTTCCGCCTTTTCTTTATCGGCAAAAAATCCTGTGCTTTCAATTACAACATCTACATCGTGTGCACCCCACGGAATTTGTGAAGGGTCCTTTTGTTTATATATTTTAATCTCTTCTCCGTTAACAGTTATTGAATCCTCAAGACTTTTTACATCTCCGTCAAAAGCGCCCTGGGCGCTGTCGTACTTTAGTAAATGCGCCAACACTTTCGGACTTGTAAGATCGTTAATAGCCACCACGTCTATCCCTTCCATATTATAAATCTGTCTGAAAACCAGGCGGCCAATTCTGCCAAAACCATTGATAGCAACTTTAACTGTGCTCATAATTTATTGTTTTTGTTTGTAAAATTATTCAAAGAATTCCAATGGAAAGTTGCAAAAGTACGTCTTGTGAAAGAAATCGTTGCCATAAATATGAGAGGATAATTTATTGGATAAAGGATAATGGCACCCTCAACGGAAAAGCTTGGATAAGATCATTTTTGTTTATTGCCTTCTGCCATTATCTTATTGCCATTCAAATAAAAAATTAGCTATTTTTTCCACTTACATATTTATTTTTTTTGATGTAAAACCGGTAAGGAAGCAAGCCGTCGGGCCCGGCACTTTCAACTCCTATCCGTGCACTTATGCCTGTTTCTTTTTCTGATAATTTAAAGTGATCCTCCACTATATATAATTCTTTATGATTAAGAAGCAGGCCCGAGTGATGCTTAAAGATCCCAAGCGCTTTACCTACATTTCCGGGGCCGCGGGTAAGTGTGCGATCCAAATTTTTTTTACCCGTTCGCTTCAGCATGGTATCAATACCTTCCAGAGGTTCCACAGCCCTTATTAATATCGCATCAGGAATACCTTTTTCGTTTGTTACTATATTGAACATGTGATGCATTCCGTAACAAATATATACATAGGCAGTTCCTGCCGGTGAATACATGTGTTCGTTGCGCGCAGTTCGCCTGCTTGCAAACGAATGAGATGCTTTATCGGTAATACCCACATAAGCTTCCACCTCTACAATTCTCCCCGAAGTAAGATTTCCGTCAAATGTGGTTACTACAATTTTTCCAAGCAATTCCTTTGCAATTTGTACCACGTCTTTACGACGGTAAAAGGATAGTGATAATTTGCCCATAAAGATTTATAAAAAATAAATGTTCCAAATTAAGAAAACATCACATATAAAATTTAGTGAATAACCAGATTATATTTTCTAAGTTTGGCACAATTACAAATCCGCACAATTAATAAAGATTGCTCCAGGAAATAATAATAGCAATACAGGCATATTTTAAAGCGCACCAGTTTATTGTAAAAAACAAATTGTGGAAGTGGATATTAATTCCGGGAATTATTTACGCACTGCTTTTTGCATTTGGCTTTTATATTTTCTGGCAATCTTCAGCTCACTTTATTGATTATTTGTTTTCTAAAACAGGAATAAAATTTTGGGTTAAAAAGGAGCATGGTAATGTGCTGCGGTTTTTTGTTGTTTTCGGGCAAATCGTTTTGCAACTCATTCTGATGCTCTTTTACTTTTCATGGTTTAAATATTTATTTTTAATAATTGGCTCTCCGGTATTTGCCTGGCTGAGTGAAAAAACAGAATCCCTTATTCACAATAAAAGCTATCCATTTAATTTCGGGCAGTTTATAAAAGATATTGTCCGGGGAATAAGTATTGCATTACGAAATACATTATGGCAAACGGTATATTCAATATCCATCTTATTTTTATCCCTGATACCTTTGCTGGGATGGGCAACACCGGTACTGGCGTTATTTGTAGAATGTTACTATTTTGGATTTTCAATGCTGGATTACACCAGCGAAAGAAGAGATCTTTCAGCATCGCAAAGTATTGATTTCATCGGGCAGCATAAGGGCCTTGCAATCGGTAATGGAATGGTCTTTTATTTATTGCATATTCTTCCTGTTGCCGGCTGGATAATGGCCCCGGGCTACGCTGTAATTGCGGCTACTCTTAGCTTACAACAACCCGAAGAAAAAAACAATATAATTCTCCCGGGAAAAGCTTAAAATAAAAAACAATGGTATATCTTATTCCATCCTTTTTATCTGAAGATGCTGTAGAAACAATTCCTTCTTATGTACTAACAGCCGTTCAGGAGTGCCAGGTAATTTTTGCAGAAAATGAAAGAACCGCACGTCGTTTTTTAAAAAGTATCTGCAAAGAAATTGTAATTGATGATTTCGAATGGCACACGATTCATAAAGTTGAAAAAGAACAATTAAAAACATTCCGGCAGAAATTAAAAGAGGGAAAAAATATCGCTATCATTAGTGAAGCGGGCTGTCCCGGCATAGCAGATCCCGGCCAGCTTTTAATAGAACAAGCTCAAAAGGAAAAGGCAATGGTAAAACCTCTCGCAGGGCCGTCTTCTATATTACTTGCCTTAATGGCCAGCGGGCTTAATGGTCAGCAATTTTGCTTCACCGGTTATTTACCTATTGATAACGTGGAAAGAAATAAAAAAATAAAACAGCTCGAGGAAGAATCTATTAAAAAGAAAAGCACGCAGATATTTATTGAAACACCATTTCGCAATAACAAAATGCTTGAGGCTATTTTACAAAATTGTAAACCAACCACTCTGTTATGTATAGCGGTAGAGATCACTTCTGCACGCGAAATGATTAAAACAAAGTCAATTGAAGATTGGAAAAAGGAAAAAATAGATCTGCATAAGAAGCCGACCATTTTTCTGCTTCTGGGATGAAAAAAAAGCAGGCGACATAAAAGTGGAAACTATAATCATCCACAACGTATAGGCTGAACCACCTATTCACATTATTGTAAATCCGGGCGATCCTTTAGCAGGAAATTTTTTATGGAATTATTCAATAAAAACGATTGATAAAATAAATAATAAGTGAAAAGAAAGGTAATAGTTTATAGCATTGGATATTTGTTGATGACTGGTTGCCGGAATGCCGAAACCTCTATGGAAACTGGTAAAGATTACCCGGTTTATGGTGGCAATAAAGCAGGTAACCGTTACTCACCGTTGGATCAAATCAATTTAAACAATGTAAATGAACTTGAAGTAGCATGGATGTATAATGCTGCCGGAAACGCCAGTACCGATACCTTCAAACCTAAATATCCAAGAGCCATTCAATGCCAGCCAATAGTTGTGTACGGCGTGCTTTATGGCACAACACCCGATCTGAAATTGTTTGCCTTAGATGCAGGCTCAGGAAAACAACTATGGAAATTTGAACCTTCAAAAGATGGGAAGAGGTATAAAATGATTAATGTAAACAGAGGAGTTGCCTATTGGGAATCAGGGGATGATAAACGAATTCTTTATAGCGCAGGTTCAACTTTATTTTGTGTTGATGCGAGAAATGGAAGCCTTGTTTCTTCCTTCGGAAAAAATGGAACTGTCGATCTTCACGAAGGGCTCCCACCTGACTCGGATCATGATGTAAGCCAACTTTCTATTTCAGCTAATACGCCCGGCATCGTTTATAAAAATCTTTTCATCGTTGGCTCTGCGCTTCCGGAATCAGGAGATGCAGCTCCCGGCAGTGTAAGAGCTTTTGATATTATAACAGGAAAGCTGCAATGGATCTTTCATACCCTTCCATGGCCGGGAGAATTTGGATATGATACCTGGCCAAAAGACGCCTGGAAAAATATAGGAGCTGCTAACAACTGGAGCGGAATGACCCTTGATGAAAAAAGAGGCGTCGTATATTTTGGAACTGGTTCGCCTGCCTCCGATTTTTATGGTGGCAACCGCGAAGGAATGAATTTGTTTTCGGATTGCGTGATAGCGCTAGATGCAGCTTCGGGTAAAATGAAATGGTACTACCAAACAATACATCATGACCTTTGGGACCGTGATGAACCTTGTCAGCCAAATCTTTCAACGATAACACAAAATGGAAAAAAGATCGATGTGGTTGTACAAGCGACTAAGGATGGTGTGATCTATGTACTTAACCGTGACAATGGCGTTTCAATTTTTCCTGTTGAAGAAAAACCGGTGCCCACTAACGGCCTTCCGGGCGAACACCCATGGCCTACTCAAAAATATCCGCTAAAGCCCCTTCCACTTTCTCACCAGGTATTTACAGAAGCGGATATCACCGATATTTCTCCTGAATCACATGCTTATGTTTTGGAACAATATAGGAAATACAGGACTGA
>JALZAJ010000035.1 GCA_030948465.1 Bacteroidota bacterium | reverse complement strand
GCGTTGGAACTACCTTTACGCCATATCCGTTATACTCCAGCAAATCTTTTAAAAATGCGATCCTCCCCGGTGTTACATTTCTTTCCACAATGCCGCATTTTACACCGTCCAATTCTTCAAATTCATGGTTTTTATTGATGGCCATAATTGTATTAGCTTAAAGCATGAATGTAATCGTATATCCAATTCAGCAAACCTACCAACACAATGCCAGCACCACAAATGAGCAGGCCAAGCGTTTCGGGTGAACCGGTTTTTATTCTCGCTATGGGCGTGTCGTTCTTCTCCATAAATACTGCCCTTATCACGCGAAGGTAATAGTAAAGAGAAACCACCATATTCAATGCAGCAATGGTAATGAATGCATAGCTTCCTTTTGAACCACCGGCGGTTAACAGGAAAATCTTACCGAAGAAACCAGCGGTTGGAGGAATGCCTGCCAGGGAAAATAGCGCTAAAGCCAGCATCCATCCGAGGAAAGGATTGGTTTTGTATAATCCCTTATAATCATTAATATTTTCTTTGCCTGAGCTTTCTGAAATTACAGCCGCTACTCCAAAAGCGCCGAGATTAGAGAATACATAAATCAATACAAAGTAAACTACGGCGGTGATGCCGGAAGTATCATTACTGCTCATGCCCACCAAAATAAAACCAACCTGCGCAATGGAAGAGAAGGCAAGAAACCGCTTAATGTTTTGTTGACGCAACGCAAATAAATTGCCTGTAACCATGGTCGTTATAGCCAGTATCACCAGCATGGAATACCACACTTCCTGCATAGGCTGAAATACTTTGTACAGCGCAGTCATGAAGATAAATGCAACAGCGCCCTTCGATACAACAGATAAAAAAGCGGTTGCCGCGATAGGGGAACCTTCATACACATCGGCCGTCCATAAGTGGAAAGGAACAACAGATAATTTAAAAGCAAAAGCGGTAACCAGGAAAACGAAGGACAATATCTGCAATGATGACGTGCCATCGAGGTGTTGCGGGATTTCAGAAAAGCTGAGTGTGCCTGTTGCTCCATACAATAATGAAATACCAAATAATAAAATGCCAGATGAAAACGCAGAAGATAAAATCATTTTCATAGCGCCTTCGGAAGAACGTTTTTTCTCCAAATCAAAATTGGCCATGGCTGCAACCGGTATGGTGGCGAGTTCCAGCGATAAATAAAAGATCAGCAGGTTCCCGCTGGAAATCATCAGGAACATTCCAAGCAACGCCGATAACATTAATATGAAAAATTCTGCAAGTTGCCGGCTTTTCCTGAGCCAGCCGGAACACAATAATGAAATGAGATAGACAGCAAGATTCAGAATATTTTTTTGAAAAACGATGAGAGGATTTGTATGAAACATATCACCAAAAAGGTTGCCTTCTTTATTGAAAAAAAAGCCAATAATAAAATTGACCAGGAGCAATAATTGTATAAGCGATAACAGCAATTCATTCTTTATTCCCCTGCCGATTTTAAGAAACAGCAGGAAGAAAATGATGGCCGTTACCACCAATTCGCTTTTCATCAATGTAAAGAAATCAGTCATTCTAAAATTTTATTGGCTTCCTGAAATCCGTTTCATGATCACTTCGGCAGCCGGCCTCAATAAATCATTTAGCCAACCGGGCGCAATACCGATCGCTATAATTCCAGCCACTAATATTATGGCAGCCAGTTTTTCATTCCAGGCTGCATCTTTAAGTTGCAAATAATTTTTATTTTTTATTGGCCCCATAGCGGTTGCTGTTATGGCTCTTAAAATATAAACCGCCGTAACCACAATGGACAGCGTTGCTACGATGGTCGCCACCCGATGGAATGGATCATCGACCTGCCAGGAACCCATAAAGACGGTCATTTCAGCAACAAAGCCACTTAAGCCGGGAAGCCCTAACGAACAAAGGCCAACGATAAATAACACCGTGGTTATAAATGGCATTACTTTCATAAGACCGCCCATTTCACCGACCATTCTTGTATGTGTCCTGTCATAGATCATTCCAATAACGGCGAAGAAAAGTGCCGTCATCAATCCATGCGATACCATTTGCATCAACGATCCCGTGATGGCAGTTTGAGTGAGCATGCCAATACCTAATAAACTAAAACCGACATGGCTTACGGATGAATAGGCATTGATATATTTTAAATCTTTCTGCATCATCGTGGCGAAGGCGCCGTATAAAATCGCTATTGCAGAAAGTATGATAATGATGTCTGCATATTCTTTTGCTCCTTCCGGCAACAGGTATGTTGCGACCCGTAAACATCCGTAGCCACCCAGTTTCATAGAGATGCCTGCAAGAAACATAGAGCCGGCAGTAGGTGCAGATGAGTGCCCGTCGGGGACCCATGTATGCAAAGGAAATAACGCAGTGAACACACCAAAGCCAACAAATAATAATGGGAATATTATGTGTTGAACATTGTAAGGAATATTTGTTTTTGAAATGGCCAGCAAATCAAAACTATGGCCGGTTGTAAAATATAAGCCCAGTATTCCAACGAGTATTAAAGCGGAACCTCCCATCAGCATAAGCGCCAGTTTATTTGCGGCATATTCTTTTTTGCCGCTCCCCCAAATGCCTATCAACAGATATTTTGGTATCACTGAAATTTCAAGAAAAAAGAAAAGAACAAAAAGATCCAGAGAAATAAAAAATCCATAGGCACCAAGTGCAAGCAACAGAAGTAAAAAGTAAAATTCTTTGGTCATCTTCTCAACATTCCATGATACAAGTACGCCGGCGATCAACACAAATGAAGTGAGCAAGATCATCGCAACCGAAATACCATCAATGCCGATGTGAAAATTAATATGCAGCGATGCAAACAATGGGTAATTCTGTTCGAACAGCATTTGGCTCATATTATTCATTGCCCTTTCCTCCCTGAAAGCAAAAAGTAAAATAAATGCAAATACTAATTGAACCACAGAACCGGCCAGCGAAATCCATCTTACCTGTTGCGGGTTGCGGGAAAGCAACACAATAATGGCAGTAAGTAAGGGAGTGCATACGAGGAGGAGAAGGTTCATCTGGTTTTTAGCGTGGTTGTGTTGCTGTTAGTACTCATGTTTACTGATGTATTGTTTTTATGGGTTAATTTTTTTGTTAATTGGCTCTGTTTGTTGTCGATTCGTTATCGATTTGTTTTCGTTTTTTAGAAGCATTTTTTTAGACTCAATTTATCTGCCAGTTGTCTTTTGCCTTTGCCGGTTGCCACGACCTTCAGGTCGTGGATATATAATGTTTTTGTTGGCTTTAGCCAAAAAGAAAACTCAAAATACGGCAATCGAAACCTAGGGTGTAGACATAATTTAATATTTTGGCTAAAGCCGGTTATTGATTATTCATCTTCCACGACCTGAAGGTCGTGGCAATTAGTCGCGGCAATTGAATGCGCAAAATTTCTAATTTTTGTTTTAAATATTATAAATCATATTTTATTTGCCTGAATTATTTTTGGCTAAAGCTCTTTTTTTTGAGCATCATTTGTTAGTAAATTAGGTCTTTAGGAGCTGTCTTTTTCTTCAGTTGCCACGACCTTCAGGTCGTGGATATGTCAAAAAGTTTTACCGGCTTTAGCCAAAAAAAAATTGAAAATTAAGACAATCAAAACTTGGATTCAAGGCAATTTAAATATTTTGGCTAAAGCCTGTTATTGTTTGTTCGTGATCTACGACCTGAAGGTCGTGGCAATTGAATATGCAAATTTTAATTTCCTGTTATTATAGAATCAATTTATTTGATAGAATTATTTTGGCTAAAACCGCCGCTATTCTTTTCTTATCCACCTGAAGGTCGTGGCAATTGATTGCACAAATTTTAATTTTCTGTTTTAAATATTATAGAACTAACGGTTTTATTTACTTGAATTATTTTGGCTAAAGCCGCTATTATTCTTTTCTTATTCACGACCTGAAGGTCGTGGCAATTAGTCGCGGCAATTGAATGCGCAAAATTTTTAATTTTTGTTTTAAATATTATAAATCATATTTTATTTGCCTGAATTATTTTTGGCTAAAGCTCTTTTTTTTGAGCATCATTTGTTAGTAAATTAGGTCTTTAGGAGCTGTCTTTTTCTTCAGAAGCCACGACCTTCAGGTCGTGGATATGTCAAAAAGTTTTACCGGCTTTAGCCAAAAAAAAATTGAAAATTAAGACAATCAAAACAGTTATTGATTATTCTTCACTCACGACCTGGAGGTCGTGGCAATTGAATATGCAAGTTTTAATTTCCTGTTTTAAAATATTATAGAATCAATTTTATTTGATAGAATTATTTTGGCTAAAGCCACTACTGTGCTTCTATCAATCCACGACCTAAAGGTCGTGGCAATTAAATGCATGATGCAGAATATAGTCTTCTGTTTTCTATTATAGAATTAATCCCAACTTACTAAAAAAAAAATCCGATTAATCCGATTATAGTTCTGCTTTCTTATACATTTATTTATTTAGAATTTATGTCAACTTTTCTGCTCCTGTTTTTTTCTGATTGTATTTTGCCTTTATCAGTTGCCACGACCCTCAGGTCGTGGACGGGTCAAAAGGTTTTATTGGCTTTAGCCAAAACGTCAAAATTATGGGCTTTTAAAAACTCATCGTACTCTTCAGCGAAAGTTTTTTTCTTATGATGTTCTTCCTGGTTTAAAATGTATGCTCTTACTTTATCTATTGCAGAATAACTTACAGATAACGCAATGTATTCATCCTGCCACTCCAATTTAGTTTTAGCAAAATTTTGTTT
>JALZAJ010000013.1 GCA_030948465.1 Bacteroidota bacterium | reverse complement strand
ATGGTGGGAAGAAGACCGGAATAAAACACAGCATTTTTATAATTTCATTCTGGGCCATTATGGTGAAGCGCCTTACTTCTGCGAACCCTGGATCAACAAAGAAATTGTTCTTCAGCATTTATATTCACCTGCTATGTGGTGTATAATTCAAATACAGGATCTGCTCGGTATCGATGGAAAAATACGTCTTGAGAATCCGCATAATGAAAGAATAAATATACCTGCGCAGTCTCATCATTACTGGCATTACCGTATGCACCTAAGCCTTGAAGATTTGTTGAAAGAAGATGAGTTTAACGAGGAGATAAAAAAATATGTGGGGGAGAGTGGAAGGGCGACCCCTAATACCCCCCTAGCCCCTAAAGGGGGACAACATTACCCCTAAAGGGGGACAACATCTAACCCCTAAAGGGGAGCAACATCTAACCCCTAACCCCTAAAGGGGAACAACATCTAACTTAAAAAAGGCCACCGCTAATGAAAAATAAAAAACTCTCAAACATGAATACTGAGGTTCCCCTTCAGGGGTTAGGGGTTACTATGTTTTATGGAAGCTCCCCGATAATTTTTGCAAATGCAAAGAAATTAAGGAACGAGCCTACTCCTTCGGAAGTAATATTTTGGAATTTACTTAAACAACATTTTTTTGGGGTAAGATTTAAAAGGCAACATCCAATTTCACGATACATTGCTGATTTTTATTGTCATAAATTTAAACTCGTTATTGAAATTGATGGCAATGTTCATCTAACCGAACAAGCGAAAAATAATGATAAACTTAGAGACGAATACATGCAGTCATTGAACTTAAAAATAGTTCGTTTCACCAATGAAGAAGTCTGTAAAAATGGCGAGTCTGTCGTGAAGAAGCTCAAAGAATTAATCGAGAGGCAATCTCGTTAACATAAATCAAAGAGTACTGAATTAAAATTTGATAAAAAAAATATTCATTTTAAAATTTTAAATATCAAGGGAAACCTGTGTGAAAATTGGACCTTAAGTTCCCCTTCAGGGGTCAGGGGTAAAATTGGACTTTAGGTTCCCCTTCAGGGGTCAGGGGTTATGCTCATCAAATACAAATCCATCAATTTTCCATTCCGTCATCCTTTTACAATTTCTAAAGGAACGAAAACGCACCAGCCTGCGTTGCTCGTGGAATTGGAGCACTTTGGTCTCAAAGGCTATGGTGAAGCGCCTGCTATAATTCACTACAACATTACGGTTGATAAAATGATTGACGATATAGAACGCAAAAAAGCTTTTATTGAAAAATTTGCCTTCACAAATCCTGAGCGGTATTGGCATTATTTGCATCATCTGATTCCAAACGATCCGTTTTTAGTTTGCGCTCTTGATATGGCCGGCTGGGATTTGTATGGTAAAATAAAAGGTAAACAATTACATGCATTATGGAATCTTGACACAACTAAAAACCCTCTCACAGATTTTACCATTGGAATCGATACCATTGAAAATATGGTAAGCAAAATGAATGAAAAGCCCTGGCCGGTTTATAAAATCAAGTTAGGAACAAAGGATGATGTTGGGATAATTACCGAACTGAGAAAACATACATCTTCTGTATTCAGGATTGATGCAAACGCGGCATGGCAGGCAGAAGAAGCCCTGGAAAAAATAAAGGTCTTTAAGGATTTAAATGTTGAATTTATCGAACAACCACTTGCAAAAGATGATTGGGAAGGAATGAAATATTTATTTGAAAAATCGCCCTTACCTCTTATCGCCGATGAAAGTTGTGTTGCTGAAGCTGATGTTGAAAAATGTGCCGGATATTTTCATGGTATCAATATAAAGCTTACCAAATGCAGTGGCATCACACCCGCATTGCGAATGATCTCCAAGGCCCGTGAATTAGATATGAAGGTAATGGTTGGCTGCATGAATGAAAGTTCCATTGGTTCCTCCGCCATTGCGCAACTGTTACCACTACTTGATTATGTTGATATGGATGGGCCGTTGTTGCTTTCAGAAGACGTGGGCGATGGTGTGAAATATGAAGATGGAAAAATTATTTATAATAATATGAATGGTATTGGAGTGAAGGTTGCTGCGTTTTAGAAATGCTCTTACTACTTAAAGCTTACTATGCAAATGGTTATGAAATCAATCCTGAGTTCATCCCTTTTATAAAAGAGAAATTCGAAGTACATCAAACGAATTTTAAGGTATGACTTATGAATTTCTAAAACAGGAAAATACAAGGACAGATTTTGAAAGCCACCGATATTGACGTCCCGCCAACGAGAATCAGTCAACAAGAGAATTTGTTATAGTTTTGATGTTCATTTACCCCCGCAATTTAATGCTGACATTAGCCATACAATATTTTATTTTAACCCAACCTTTATGAACGAAAAAAAAGCTCCGCTTCCGGCTTTGATAACCATATTTGGCGGCAAAGGAGACCTTACAAAGCGTAAACTGGTTCCCGCGCTGTATAACTTATTTACCAGTAACCACCTGCCTGCAGTGTTCGCCATTTATTGCATTGATTATTTGGCAAGTGATGAAAATATATTTAAAGAGGAGCTGCTGGCTGGCATCAATGAGTTCAGCCGCAATGGCACTGCACAACAAAAGGAATGGGAGGAGTTTTCATCAAAGATCTTTTATATCCAGGGAGATTTTCAGAAAGCCGAAATTTTTAGAAACCTGAAAGAAAGAGCGAACAACTTTGATAAACAGAACAAACAGAAAGGCACGCGGCTGTTTTATTTTGCCACGGCACCGCGTTTTATTGAAATAATTTCCGAAGGATTGTACAAAAACAAGATCTGCAACCTGGCAACGCTGCATCGTATTGTAATAGAGAAACCCTTCGGGACTGATCTTGCCTCTGCAAAAAAATTAAATCTTTTTTTGAGCAAACGATTTTCTGAAAAGCAGGTATATCGCATAGATCATTATTTAGGTAAAGAAGCCGTACAAAATATAATGGCCTTTCGTTTTGCCAACTATGTTTTTGAACCATTGTGGAATAACAAATTTGTTGACTACGTACAAATTAGTGTAGCAGAAGAGGTAGGCGTAGGCACCCGGGGTGGCTATTATGATAGCAGCGGGGCTTTGAGGGATATGATACAAAATCACCTGTTGCAATTGATGTGCATTGTAGCTATGGAATGTCCCGCAGCCTATAAAGCAGAATTAATACGGGATGCTAAAGTGAACGTGCTGAAACGGATAAGGCGCTATTCCGGCAACGAAGTATTTAAAAATGTCATACGTGCTCAATATACTGCCGGCACAGTAAACGATGAACCAAGGGAGGGTTACAGGCAGGAAGAACAGGTAGCGCCCGCTTCATCTACGGAAACTTTTGTAGCCGCCAAATTTTTTGTTGATAATAAGCGCTGGCTGGGTGTGCCATTCTTTTTAACCACCGCCAAATCTTTACCCCGGCAGTCATCTGTTATTGCAGTGCAGTTTAAAGATTCCCCAAACAGGATATTTAAAGATGATATTGAATCGAACAGGTTAGTGATAAGCATACAACCGGAATTAGAAATAGGGTTGCTTTTTGAAAGTAAAGTGCCGGGACTGGAGATGAAGCTGAAATCAGTTGATATGGATTTTTCGTACCAGCAGGTTTATTCTGAAAGCGTGCCGGAAGCTTATGAGGCATTGTTGCTTGATGTATTGGAGGGCGACCCTACCTTGTTCATGCGTGCCGACCAGGTGGAGAATGCGTGGAAAGTGGTGATGCCCATTTTAGATGCATGGAAAAAATATCCGCTGAAACAATTGCATTTTTATGAAGCCGGCACCTGGGGGCCTAAAGAAGCGCTTCGTTTAGTAAAGCCTTATACCACCGAATTGTTTCAGTTGCCGCTAAGTGAAAGTGAAACTAACAGGCAACAGTAAATGCTTTTACATACATAAACTAAATTGAAAGGATGTATGACAATATTCCCCATTTCTGACGAGCGTTCTCAACCGGCATTCCCGAATTAATTTTTTTAGAAATATTATGTCAACTGCTTTTAAATATTCGGAGATCGAAAAAGTCAGTCTTTAAACGATTTTATTTCCGGATACCGGTAATAAAGGAATGGAAACATTTGTTGGGAGATGAATCCGATAGTCATCGGATGAACATGATTACTATAGAAAGTTTTCAATGGCTTGTACAACATCAACTTGTTTTGGGAGAAGATGATATGATCGCTATATAGCTATCGGATTTAAAACACTTATCCCATTATAATGGATAAATTATGATCGCGGAATGCAGAGGGGCCAGACCTGCAAGGAAGATGCTCAACCTAACGCCGTCCGTTAATTCCTCCATCCTAAAAATACCGGGTTCAGACATACCCATATGTTTCACTTATTTAATAGCTTTAACGCCGCGGTTGCACCGGAATAATTTTCACCATGCATTTTCAAAAAATAATTACCGGGTGATTTTCAAAAGACTTTTTACAACAGAATTGCGGGTAAAATTTTTTCACAAAGCCGGAAAGGATGAAATTAGAATAACGATCGGCATTTCTCCTGATGATATAAATTTGAAGGATATTAATTGAATACAATTTTTTATAAACACACACACGCTTTTATAATGAAAAAAATCCACTTATTTCTTTTACTGGTGCTGATCGGAAATTCGTTTATGCTGAGTGGACAATCCCGTTCTGTTGTAAAGTTTACAAGGGACTGGAAATTCTTACCCGGTGATGCTGCTTCTGCCACTTCTCCTTCTTTCAACGATGCTTCATGGAGAACATTGAATCTCCCGCATGACTGGAGCATTGAGCTGCCTTTTGATTCAACAAGCCCTACGGGCAATGGGGGAGGCGCCTTGCGTGGAGGCCTCGGCTGGTACAGGAAAACTTTTACCATTCCCACATCCTCAAAAGGGAAAAATATATTTATAGATTTTGACGGCGTGTATATGAACAGCGAGGTATTCATTAACGGCCATTCGCTTGGGATACGACCTAACGGTTATATCTCTTTCCGTTACAACCTTACACCCTATCTTAACTACGGGAATGAAAAGAATGTGATCGCCGTAAAGGTTGATAATTCCGATCAGCCAAATTCCCGGTGGTACAGCGGGTCTGGTATTTATCGAAACGTATGGCTCGTAACGACTAATAAAATTTATGTTGACCATTGGGGTACTCATATTACCACACCGCAGGTAAATGACCAACACGCTTCGGTAAAACTGAATATCAAGCTGGATAATACCAACAGCGGCGGTGCACCGGTGGTTGTAAAAACAGCGATATATGATGCTTCATCAAAATTGCAGCAAATACAATCTTCTCCGGCTACCGTAAGCGGGGATAATAATGAAGTGAATCAGCAATTTGCTATCACCAACCCGCACTTATGGTCCATCGAAGATCCTTATTTGTATAAGGCGGTAACCCAGGTTATCTCCAACGGAAAACTTACTGATGAATACACAACGGTGTTCGGTATACGCTATTTCAATTTTGACAAGGATAAAGGTTTTTCATTGAATGGTAAATCATTTAAAATAATCGGCGTATGCGATCATCATGATCTTGGTTGCCTTGGAACTGCCATTAATACAAGGGCATTGCAAAGGCAATTGGAAATATTAAAAGGCATGGGAATAAATGGTATCCGAACTTCACACAACCCGCCGGCACCGGAACTCCTGGAGCTTTGCGATAAAATGGGTTTTATCGTGATGGATGAAGCGTTTGATATGTGGAAAAGACAGAAAACAAAGTATGATTATCATTTGTATTGGGATGAATGGCATAAAAAGGACCTGCAGGATCAAATACTGAGAGACCGCAATCATCCTTCTGTTTTTATCTGGAGCATCGGCAATGAAATTCCTGAACAATGGGGCGGAAAGAATGGAGAAGATACCACCGGCAGAACCATAGCAAGAGAGCTTGCTGCAATCGTTCATTCGCTTGACACAACAAGGCCAATAACTTCAGCATTGAACCATCCTTCACCCGATAATCAAATTTATATATCAGGCGCACTTGATCTTGTAGGATTTAATTATAACCAAAATGGATACAAAGATTTTCCAACGAATTTCCCTGGTAAAAAATTTATAGGTACTGAAACTGTTTCAGAAATTGCATCAAGAGGTCATTATGATATGCCGTCCGACAGCATTCGCCGGTGGCCCTCCCGTGGTAAATATGGTAATCCTGACCTCACTTGTTCTGCTTATGAAAATTGTTCTGTACCCTGGGGCTCTACACAGGAAGAAACCTTGAAAGAATTGTTGAAATATGATTTTGCAAGTGGCATGTATATATGGACGGGCTTTGACTATATTGGCGAGCCAACACCTTATCCTTTTCCTGCACGCAGTTCCTATTTTGGCATTGTTGACCTGGCAGGCTTTCCGAAGGATGAATATTATTTATATCAAAGCCTTTTTACTAATAAAGATGTATTGCATGTGTTTCCGCACTGGAACTGGAAAGTGGGCGACTCTATGGATGTGTGGGCTTACTACAACCATGCAGATGAAGTTGAATTATTTTTAAATGGCAAATCACTTGGCATAAAAAAGAAAACAGGCGATGATATGCATGTTTGGTGGCGGGTGAATTATGAACCCGGTACATTGAAAGCAGTTTCAAGAAAGAATGGAAAAGTGATTCTTGCCAAAATAATAAAAACTGCGGGAAAGCCTGCAAAGATCATCTTAACTGCCGACCGCAAAAATATAAAGGCGGATGGCACAGACCTGAGTTTTATTACTGCAACTGTTACCGATGCTGATGGAAATATGGTGCCCGATGCTGATAATCTCATTCACTTTAAAGTTTCGGAAGAAGGATTTATTGCAGGTACAGATAACGGGCGTGAGACTGACCTTACTTCATTTCAATCAAAAGACAGGCAGGCTTTTAACGGGCTTTGTCTTGCTGTGATTCAATCAAAAGAAAAGGCAGGTACGATTACACTTACGGCCATCGCTGACGATATGCAGCCGGCAACAGTTACGGTTGTTTCAAGATAAACTGAAGATTACGTTACTGCAGGGGACCAGGCAATCTCATAAAATTATTACGTGATGTGTGAGATGGCCTGGTTATCGGTTAAAATGAATAATATGAAAACTCCCCCTTGCTATCCTTAGTCCACCTCCATCCGAAAGTCGCGCTGTCCTTAGTTTGCAACCAGGTTAACATCAAAGGAATTGCTCCCTTAAATGTTTTTTCACTTTTACTTCCTGATTTGTCATCTGAGTTTTGAATATTTTTAGTTCAGGCCTGCGCTATGTGTTGTTGGTGATTGCTTTTCTGCAATGCCTTCCGCACAAACACGCAACAACGGCAACGGGTGGGTGTATTTAGTTGTGGAATTTTGAAGTGCCGGCAAAGGCATAAATTTGCAGGCAACAGATGCACTAAAAGTCCTCAATAAGAATTTGCAAAACCTTGAAAACTTTCTAAATTCCAGGCAAAAAAAATTTTAGTTTCCGGGAGAACGATAATCTACAGATACTTTTGTTGCTTTGTCAATTTCTTCAGGGCTTAAGAGAATAGTAGTTGAAATAGACACTAAGCCTGATGCATTTATCGTCAGCGCAAGAGCCGCTAATGATGCATCATCGGGGACCTCGCCTATAGCATAGACGTCGTGGTCGCCAAAAGCATAATAAAATGCCTCCATTTTACCGCCCAGGCTAACAATCATTTTTTCAACAGCTTGCTTTCTGTTTGTACCACCAACTTTAAGTAGTCCTTTTACACCCTCTGCGGTGTAAGACGCTTTAATTAAAAACTTTTTCATTTGGTTTTATTTTTTAATTGGCTTACTCTTTTCGGTTTTCAGCATCCCCGTTTATTTTTTTTATTAAAGTTAATTTCTTACAAGTCATTTTGAAGTTCTGATGTCACGCTAAAGCATGATGCACAACACGCTAATTTATGTTATTATACGGGATTAATTTTAAAATACCTTAATTTTTTGGCCCTGATAATCAGCAAATTAAAGTAATGCATTTTATATTGTCGTTAGGACAATCCGATTTTTCATACTTGATCAATATCTTCATCCTGGCCCAGCTATGCAACTTAGATTTGCGGTCGGCGTACCTGTGCCTTTGAATACTAACTATACTTAATTCAACTAATCCCTTTATCCCACACAATCTCTGGCCATAAATGTAAGCAACTTTTAAATTCGGACACAAGTATGGCTTACTGCACAAAGCCCTTTCTGCCAAATGTGTGCTAATACTGGGGTGGCCTTGTTGTTGAAAGCTCTGTTATCCATAATACACCAAAAAAAAAGTGCCGCTGTCCAGTTGCAAAATAAAGACAGCAGCTCTTATATTATTTAAATATTTTAAAGACACCTGGCTCAGCGCAAATAAAAAAAAGCCGCGATTAAACGGCTTTTATTAAAAATAAGATTAGTTATACAGCCTTGTCTTACGCTACTTTCTTCATTGCGTTTACAAGAGTAAGGCTCATTTTAGATCCAATACCAGCAGTTAAACTCACTTGTTGCTCAACCGGAACATAGCCGGGGAATGAAACCGAAATAGTATAATCGCCTCCGACCATACGCTTAATGTTGAAATAACCTTTGGCATTAGTGAAAGCCTGGTAGCCAAGTTCATTAGACGCGATCAAAGCACCAATAACGGGCAATTGAGCATCATTCCTGATGTAACTCGTTGGGCACGAACTCGGGCAGATGGAGTGTATGCCGTTCGCAAAATCCTTTTTAAAAGATAATATTAATTTCGGAATGTCGGATGGGGACACCCGCCAGGAAGAAGCAGGAAGAAGGGGGTGGATGTTTCTGCTTTAATCTATAAACATCTTAATGTCAATAACGGTCTGGTCTCCTCCATAGGAATTCTTTGGACTGACCAACGGGAATATAAAGCCACACTTAGTTTCCTGAATAATGTTTCAACATTCCAAAACTATTTGTTCCATCATAATAAAACTTTGCGGATGAATAATAATAATCTTCCGGTAGATCACATAAACCCGCCCTCACGGGATTATAATGTATGTACTCTATTTTTTGTTTAAACATTGATTGATTAAGAAGTTCAATACTTAACGGTTCTCTTTTCCATACCTGGTAATTACGATCGTATTTATTTACTTAAGCGACGAATGCAAATCTTTATCATCCTTAAACAGAGAAAGCATTAATTGTCGTGCAGTAAATTTCATAAAGGAAGCCTGGTTTTGTGATGGGGTGAAACTTTGTAAGGATTGCCAAATGAGATGAATACGGTTATTCATAATAACAAAGGCATTTAGCTCTATTCTTTTTTACTAACCAAAGTCTGCAGGCTATCTATTATAATATCTTTGTAACTGTCATTTGCAGGTAAGGGTTTCCACTCGTGAATAGTTGCTGTAAAATAATTTGCAGGGTGGTGTATATATTCGTCCTTCATTTTACTAATCTATAAAATTAATTGGAAATATCTTGCTAAGGATAAAAGGCAAGAGGCTATCATTGTTTTGCCGTTGGTCAGGAGACCAGACGGCGGCTCTCACGAGTGGTTGCTGTGGGCTTGCGAAAGAAAGTAACACCCACGCCGGCTGGAAATTGTAAAAAAAGGAGCAGCTGCAAAATGGTCATTCTCAAATCTTGCTGCCATGATAAGGCTTCATCTTATGACTTACATCAACTTGGGAAATTTTTAAGATCTCCGGAAAAAGCATTAATGAAGATATTTGGCAAATCAAAAGCCTACAATCCCAATCAACTTCTCTTAATTACATAAAGGCATGCTCATAAGAAATATGCTTTTTGAATTCTTAAATGCAGCGTTCATCATAAATTCACATATCTATTTACTTTTTACCGGCCAGTAATAGTTACAAACTACGGGGAGCAGCACTTTTATAATTTAACCGTACTAAGGATAGCTGGGAAGTTCCAGAAATCCGTCTTTAAAGGGTGATTTCTGGAACTCTATCAATTTTGAATTCATATCGGTCCGTTATTTTAAATGAGAAAATTTGGGGAGAAAGTGTTTGCCTACCCCCGCAAAACGGGAAGCCCCCAGGTGCCAGATACGCAATGTTAATGACCATAAGGCTAATGCGAAACATTGTCAATCTTCCAGACCTCACCGGCAAGACTGACGATATAAGCTGTGTTGCCGATGAATTCCATCGAAGTGGGCTGGTTCAGTCCATCCTTTATGACGCTGAAGGTGCCATTCGGTTTGAGCTTCAAGAGCGCGCCTGTATTCGGCAGCGCCGGTGTCCCTTCAAAGGGCCCGTCCCAGATGCCCTGTGCAAGGGTAAAGAGGGTATTCCCGGGACCAAATTCCACGTCGACGAATAACCCCACATTCAACCCGGCAGCGGAGGCGACTTCCGTGGCGGTAGGCGACTTTAGCGACAGGGACATGAGCTTGGCATTCTCAGGAAGGTGGGGAATGGGACCGGCTTCGGTAACGTAGATCGTGTTGTCTCTCTCCGCCAGCCCGGTCGGCACAACATCATCGAAGGCGATTACCTCAGTAATCCCGCCGTCGAGGGTGACATAAAGTATGCGGTTATGGTGCGCGTCAGTAACGAGGAAGCCGTCGCGATAGGATTGGATTGCGAACTGGAAGCCGGTAGGCACGAAGAAGGCAGGCACTGGCGGATGGGCGATGGACCATGCGCCGATATCCGCCATGATGGTATAGCTATTCGGTCCGTCCACCCGGTAGATGCCTACGATGTCGTGACCATCAAGATCCGGCGCAACGCCGGTGACCAACGCATATGCAGTCCCGCCGCGGAAGGCGACATCGACCACTCCACTACCAATGTAGTAAAGCCCAGGAATGCGTTTCGGCAAGCCCGTGGTAAAAAGGGTAACGTCGCCAGTCTTCGGGTTCACGCGCCAAATGGTGCCGGCTAGTGGTGCGGTCACGTACAGCGCCTTGTCAGGGCCGACGGTACTGCCCTGGAGTTCCTCCAGGCCCGTGACGAGCAGTTGTGCGGGCCCTGGCGCTCCGGATTTTTTAGCACCTTGCTGTTGTTTATTGTCTTGTTGAACGTCGAATCCCTGGCTATCCTTTTTGCAGGATGACGGAATAATTACCAAACTTGCCAATGAAATTATCAAAAGGCAAGGGCGAAATGACCTGATAAAATGTTTCATTTTGATTGTCTTAATATGATAGGAGAATTATGAAAGAATTGATTA
>JALZAJ010000577.1 GCA_030948465.1 Bacteroidota bacterium | reverse complement strand
AATCTGTCAATTCCCTTTGATTTATCTTTTTCAAGGGCCAGCAATTCTCCGTACCAGTAATTGGTTCCAATGTAATACTGTGGAATATCGTTCAGATAAAACTGGTGATTTCTTGCCGAAACAAAAGAAGAAGATTGAGCATTAATTATTTGAGAACCGGATAAGAAAAAAAATACCAGGATATATTTTAAATTCATAAAATGAAGAGTGAGAAATAAATGAATTTTTTTCTAATAGAAAATTATTTTGAATAGTTCGCAAGCGGCCAGGCAGTTCGCCCTTCCTGCCGCATACGTAATCGCTTTGAAATGCCGCACAAATACAGAACAATCAATAACGGATTCTAACAGGCAGGTAAAGGTAATAGAATGAAGAATTAACAGGGACAGATTATAGCGCGGCAAGCCGCTTCATCAGTTTATTATTAAAATTAAAAAAGTATTAACTGGTATCATATATCACCCAAATAAAATATTTCGTTTAACTCACTTTACTTAAAACCTCAGTTTTTACCTATGCACATTATGTGACGAGGGGTTGTTCAAAATATACTTTCCACATAAACCCTAAGAGTGTAAAGATCGTGCTGTTTGCGTCTTTGTGTGATAGAAACACACGATACAAAAAAATCACATACTCAATTGATTCAAAAGTATTTTAATTTAAAACACCATGTCAATACTTTTTTATCTATTACTTATATTTTATTATTTTTCAAATAATGAAGCCATTAAATAATGCAGTGTTTACAGTTATTTATTTAGATTTATATCTTTGAAGCCGGTAATACTTTCTTGCTATTGAATTAGCATTAATTTAGTAAATTCTAAAAAAATGTCAACTAAACTATTAAGGGAAATAACGCCGTTAACGCAAAGTGATTGCTTCTCGCTTTTTTCCAGGACCAAAAGAGAGTTTGATTTCCCATTGCATTTTCATGAAGAGTTTGAATTAAATTTTATAAGAAATGCTGCAGGAGCCAAGCGGATAGTTGGCGACCATGTGGAGGAAATAACCGATGTGGAATTAGTGCTGTTAGGACCTAATCTTCAGCATGGATGGTTCACAAATAAATGCAAAGGAAAATTGATCAAAGAAATAACGATACAATTCCATCGTGATCTGTTTGATGATAAATTTTTACAAAGAAATCAGATGAGTTTTATAAGAGCCTTATTTCAACGTTCCGTCAGAGGCGTTTTATTTTCCAATTCAACAGCCTTATCAATAATGCCGCGAATAAGGCAACTGCCGCAAAAACATGGATTTGATTCTGTGCTGGAACTGCTTTCTATTCTGCATGATCTTTCTACTTCCCGCAACATGAAAACGCTGTCGGACACTTCGTTTAATAAAGAAATTACTTGTTATAACAGCAGGAGAATTGAAAAGATAATGGCTTACGTAAATAGCAGTTTTAATCAAAATATTACTTTAAATGATGTTGCCAAAATTGCGGGGATGACGGAAGTGTCATTGAGCCGTTTCTTCAAGCTAAGAACAGGGAAGACTTTTATAGATACATTAAATGAAGTACGACTTGGCCATGCATCCCGCATGCTTATAGACACAACAGACAGCATTAATGAGATCGCCTATAAATGCGGATTCAACAACATGTCAAATTTTAACCGGATCTTCAAAAAGAAAAAAGACAGTACGCCAAAAGAATTCAGGCATGCCTATACTTCTACGGGTGTAAGGACATTTATATAAATTCTTAAATCCAATCACAATAAAGGCCAGCTCTTACTGATTTGTATTTTTAAATCTCCACCATTTTTACTTTTGGAACTAACGCATGCATGATAAGCCATGCGATTAAATAGGCAAAGGCGCAAATAAAAAACATGATATAATAGCCCGCTTCAATGTTGTCTAATAGTTTGTATTTGTCAAAAAGCATTCCTGCCAGCCATGCAATTAATATTCCTCCAACAGCACCGGCCATTCCGCCAATACCAGTTACTGAGGCTACCGTCTTCTTAGGAAACATATCAGAAACCGTTGTGAAAATGTTAGCACTCCATGCCTGATGTGCTGATGCAGCAATGCCAATTATAAATACAGCCAGCCACATATTCATAGCGCCGAGCCATTGTGCAAATACAACCGGCACCACAAAAAAAGCATAAATAAGCATCGAAGTTTTTCTGGCGCGAAAAACCGGCCAGCCTTTTTTTATCAGGTATAGCGGCAACCATCCACCGCCAATACTTCCAAAGCAGCTCATAGTATATACCAGCGCTACGGGCAGCGCCATCTCCGTGCCGGTAACACCGTATTGCGCCTGAAGGAATGCCGGTAACCAAAAAAGGTAAAACCACCATACGGGATCAGTCAAAAATTTTCCAATCACAAACGCCCATGTTTGCCGGAAGCTTAACAGTTTAAACCAGGAAACCTGAGGCGCTTTATCTTCGGTTGCAGCAGGCTCCTTTGGCTCATCCATATCACTGTTGATATAATCAAATTCGGTTTTTGAAAGCCGCTTATTTTTCGCGGGTATTTCATAAATAAAAACCCATAATGCCAGCCAGATAAATCCTATCGCGCCGGTTAAAATAAATGCCCATTGCCATCCCATTTTTTCTGCGATCAACGGTACGGTAAGCGGGGCCACAATAGCACCAATATTTGACCCGGAATTAAAAATACCGGTAGCATAAGCACGTTCTTTTTTAGGAAACCATTCACTGGTGGTTTTTATAGCTGCGGGAAAATTACCAGCCTCACTAACGCCAAGGGCTGCACGCGCAATACCAAAGCCTATTGTGCTTTGTGCCAATGCATGTCCCATTGCAGCGAGGCTCCATGCCAGCGTTGATAAGGCGTATCCTAATTTGGTACCTACCCGGTCAATAAATCTTCCAACGAAGATCATGCCGAGAGCATAAGAAAGCTGGAATGCAATTACAATATCGGCGTAGTCACTTTCAGCCCATTTAAATTGGATTTCGAGATAGGGTTTTAGTAAGCTTATTACCGAACGATCGAGGTAATTAATGGTGGTTGCAAAGAATAGCAATGAGCAAATGGTCCATCGATACCTTCCCATAGTTTTCTGCATATCGTATTTTTTTTGAAAATTATCTTACCCTTTTCACTATATCAATTGCCTGGATTGTAAGTTGTTCGATTTGCGCATAATCTTTTTGTTCCAATAATTGCTTGCTTACTAATTTACTTCCCATACCCACAGCGCACACACCTGCTTTAAACCAACCTGCTATATTGTCTTCATCAAGATCTACGCCGCCTGTAGGCATGAATAATAAGCCGGGAAATAATTCTTTTATGGTGCTCATAAATGCAGTGCCCAGTATATTTCCGGGAAAAAGCTTTATCATTTTTGCGCCCATATTTTCAGCACGAATAATTTCAGAAGGCGTCATGCAGCCTGGTATCCAAAGTATATCATGTTTATCAGCAATCATTGCTACTTCATCAATAAGGCCTGGGCAAATAATATAATCAGCGCCCGCATCAATAAATGTTTGCGCCATTTCACCATTCTTAATAGTGCCGATCCCGAGGTACATATCTTTTAATTCGGCATCGCACACTTCACGCATCTTTTTGAAATTTTGCAAAGCGGCTTCACCACGATTTGTATATTCCACCGCTCTTATCCCGGCACGGTGCAACGACCTGAGTACGGCTATGCTTACATCGGTATCCTTATAAAAATAAAGGGGTAATATTCCTTGCTCAGGAATTAATTTGAGCAGTGTATTTTTTTTATTCATAATATTTTCAACTTGAACAATGTTATAGGAATTATACCAGTATGCCATATTTTTTTACGCAATCGTTTCCGTATATTTTCTCATAATTGTTTGTATAAATCTTGTTGCTTCAACAAATATGAAAGAAATTCGGGCTTAATGCATAAAGAAAAAATTTTCTGTTTTAATTTAAACTAATAAATGATCATGGCAAAAAAAGTTGTTACTCTCGGAGAAATAATGCTTCGATTATCCACTCCCGATTTTAAAAGATTTGTACAGGCTGATAGCTTCGATGTTACCTACGGCGGCGGTGAAGCGAATGTAGCTGCGGCCCTTTGTAATTACGGCTTGCAGGGTACCTTCGTTTCAAAAGTTCCTGACAACCCGATGGGCCAATCGGCTATTAATCATTTGCGGCGTTATGGCGTGGATACGCAATTTGTTGCCCGCGGCGGAGATAGATTAGGTATTTATTTTTTAGAGACAGGCGCGTCTATGCGTGCATCGCAGGTGGTGTACGATCGTGCCGGTGCCGCTATCTCCGAAGCGGAAATTTCAGATTTTGATTTCGACAAAATATTTGAAGGAGCCGATTGGTTTCATACCACAGGCATTACACCGGCGTTAAGTGATAAAGCTGCCGCACTTACCGAAGCGGCATTGAAAGCGGCGAAAGAAAAAAACATCACTACCAGTATTGACCTTAACTATCGAAAAAAATTATGGAGTAAAGAAAAAGCAAAAGAAGTGATGACCAGGCTGTGTAAATATGTGGATGTATGCATAGGCAATGAAGAAGACGCAGAAACAACATTAGGATTTAAGAGTAAAGGAACGGATGTTACCAAAGGAGAATTAAATCTTGATGGATATAAAGATGTGTTTCAGCAAATGAAAGAAAAATTTAATTTCAAATATATCGCCTCAACGCTTAGAGAAAGCCACAGCGCATCAGATAATGGATGGAGCGCACTGGTGTATGATGGGAGCGATTTTTATCACTCAAAACAATATGAGGTAAGAATAATCGATCGGGTAGGAAGTGGTGATTCTTTCGCAAGCGGATTTATTTATGGGCTTGTAACCGGGATGGAAATGAAAGATGCGGCTGAGTTTGGAGTTGCCGCATCTGCTATAAAACACACTATTCCCGGTGACTTAAATCATGCCACTTTAAGCGATGTAAAAGGATTGATGAAAGGGGATGCGAGTGGAAGAGTGCAGAGGTAGGGTTTAATGGAAAATTGAGAATTGAAAATTGAAAATGAAATGCAGATAGGTATCGCATTTTGACTGCAGGATGTTTTGGGATTTTTTCTATTGAATGTATCCATGAGGTCTTTATTAAAATGATTAATTTTATAAGAAAATAAAACAGCCTTATGCCAGCAATCCCAAAAATATTAATTTCTGAAGAAGACTACCTGGAAGAAGAAAGAAA
>JALZAJ010000568.1 GCA_030948465.1 Bacteroidota bacterium | reverse complement strand
ACGAGCTGCATTTTATTTTCTGAGTTCTTGTAACGTATTTTCATTCTATTACTTTGAAAGGTTTCAAAATTACTTACAGAGCTTACTTCCAGCCACTTTTCCTGTGCGGCGCTATATACTTCAAAATCATAAGTAAGTGCAGACGTAAAACTCATATCGCCGCCACACAATCGTAAAATGCGATACGGCAATTCCAGGTTTTGCAAAAGCTTTTCAACATGATTTACCATTTCTTCAATTACTTCATAACTTTTTTCAGGATGAACGATCTGAACAATTTCCACTTTATCAAATTGATGTACTCTGTTTAATCCACGCACCTCTTTTCCATAGCTGCCTGCTTCACGCCTGAAACAGGGCGTATAAGCCGTCATCTTTATGGGTAATTCTGATTTTTTTACAATTTCATCACGGTAAATATTAGTCACGGGAACTTCGGAAGTTGGGATAAGAAATAATTTATCTTCATTTACAAAATACATTTGCCCTTCTTTATCAGGAAGCTGCCCGGTGCCATAAGCGCTCGTTTCATTTACCATAAGAGGTGGCTGGTATTCTGTGTAACCTGCTTCCACATTATAATCCAGGAAATATTGAATGAGGGCTCTTTGCAATTTGGCACCCATGTTTTTGTAAAATGGAAATCCACTTCCGGTTACTTTATTTCCTAATTCAAAATTGATAAGATCATATTTTTTTGCCAGTTCCCAATGAGGTGCGGATCCTTTATACAACACAGGCTTTCTGCCGCCTTCTCTCACCTTTTCATTTTCTTCAGGAGATTTTCCCCGGGGCACACTTTTATGCGGCAGATTGGGTACACTTACAAGCGCCCCGCTTAACTCCCCTTCTATGATCACAAGCCGGAGGCTTATTGGCTGGAGCGAAGATTTATATTCCGCGACCTCGAGCTTTTTCTCTTCAGCAAGACCTTTATCACCGTTTTGCACTAGTTGGCCGATCTCGCGGGATACAGAATTTATTTTTGCCTGCAATTCGCCCGATTCAAATTGCAAGGATTTTCTCTCCCCGTCAAGAGCAATAATCCGATCGACCAAAGAGACATCGGTGAAATTTTTAACAGCTAATCTTTCAATCACTTCTTCCCGGTTATTTTTTATAAAATTTACCTGTACCATATTTTAAATAATTTTTTAAAAATTTCCGCTTGTCTTCCGTCGCAAATATAACATTGTGTTAGAAACAGGAAGATCGTCTTTTCAAAATTGCAAAATTTTTAAATTGATGTATATTCACTTCCCGTTTTGAAGCAGGTGATTAATAAATAAAGAATAATGAAGGCGATAATACCGGTTGCTGGCGCAGGCACTAAACTAAGACCACATACATACACTCAGCCAAAAGCATTGATTCCACTTGCTGGAAAAACAATTTTAAGTATAAATGTGGACCAGTTGCATGAAGCGGGAATCAATGATTTTATTTTTATTGTTGGATACCTCGGCGAAAAAATACAGGATTATATCAAAGCAAAATACCCGCAGCTTACCTGTCATTTTATTTATCAGAACGAAAGAAAGGGAACGGCGCATGCCATTGATCTGGCGAAGCAAATCGTAGGAGATGATGAAGTGTTTATAGCGTTGGGGGATACTATTTGTGAATATAATATTGATGAAGTTCTGGCATCGCCGCAATCAATGCTTGGCGTGAAAAAAGTAGATGATCCACGAAATTTTGGCGTGGCGGAAGTGGATGAGAAAGGTTTCATTACCAAAGTCGTTGAAAAGCCTTCTATCCCTAAATCAAACATGGCGCTTGTAGGACTTTATAAAATAAAAGATTCTAAAATTCTTTTTGAATGCCTTAGTAAGATCATAACGAATAATATAAAAAGCCATAATGAATTTAACCTTACTGATGCGCTGGAGTGCATGATAGAAAATGGAGAAAAGTTTCAGATGTTTAAGGTTGAGAACTGGTTCGATTGCGGAAAGAAAGAAACCCTGCTGCAATCAAATGCTATCCTTCTCCAAAAATTTGGCGGCAGCATAGCCGAGTCTAATAAATTTGAAAATACCATTTTTATTCCACCGGTGAGTATCGCGGAAGGTTGCGATATAAAAAACTCTATAATAGGCCCTCACGTTGCTGTTGGAGAAAATACCATAATTAATTACTCTATTGTAAAAGCCTCTATCATTGGGTCTTTCTCTAAATTGTATGATGTGGTTTTAGACGATTCTCTTATAGGAAGCGATACAGAAATACGAGGTGAAACCCGTTCCTTAAATATTGGGGACAATACGGAAATAGACCTGGGATATTAATTAGCTTATATGATAAATATTTGATAGTTAATTTGCAAAATGGCAACTTATGTTTGCGAACCGCGTTACCTCACTTTTTAAAATTAAATACCCCATCATACAGGCAGGAATGGTTTGGGCAAGCGGATGGCGTTTAGCCAGCGC
>JALZAJ010000562.1 GCA_030948465.1 Bacteroidota bacterium | reverse complement strand
AGCGTCCAAAATTTCATTTCCTCTTTCCACATATAGCCGTCATCACAGGTATTGCCTGGGATCATATTAATGTGTTCCCAACTTTCGATTTCTATTTAGAACAGTTTTTGATATTTATTAACAAAATTGAAAAAGATGGCGTGTTGATTTATAATGAAACCGATCCTGTTTTAAAATCCATGGTTGAAAATAATCGCAGAAAAGATTTAAAATATATTTCCTATCATTTGCCAACTCATTTCATTGAAAACGGAACCACGAGCGTGATGATCGAAAAACAAAAGACGGCACTAAAAGTTTTCGGAAATCATAATCTTTTAAATATGGAAGCGGCTTATAGTGTTTGCAGGGAGCTTAAAATTGATAGTGATATATTTGCAAAAGCCATAGCTTCTTTTACAGGTGCTTCCAGAAGGCTTGAGCTGCTTGCTGAATTAAAAGATGTTGCTGTTTATCGTGATTTTGCGCATGCTCCTAGTAAAGTACTGGCAAGTGTAATTGCTTTGAAACAACAATTTCCGGAAAAGAAACTTATTGCCATTCTCGAATTACATACGTTCAGCAGCCTTAACGAAATTTTTTTGAGTGAATACCGGAATACATTGGAAAATGCTGATGAAGCAATTGTGTTTTACAGTAATCATGCCCTTCAGTTGAAACGAATGCCTTTACTGGATGCGAAAGTGGTGCTTAAAGGTTTTGAGAAAAAAGGACTTGAGGTAATCGCCGAAAGAGAAGAACTGGAAAAGAGATTGCGTGAGAGAACAGAAACAAATGCCAACTTTCTTTTTATGAGCAGCGGTGATTATGAAGGAATGAATATTTTGAATGTGCTGAACCATAATTAATTATTTTTTATATAACCGGTTTACTATTTTTTGTCCTGATAATAATTTCAAAATAGACTATCAAAAATCTGAATTATAACAATAAACATTTAATTTAAATATGCCCTTACTACTTCAACGACCACTGGTTTTTATTGATCTGGAAACTACAGGAGCCAACCTGGCAACGGATAGAATTATAGAAATAGCTATTGTAAAAATTTTGCTGGATGGAACTAAACTGGTAAAGCAAAAACTGGTTAATCCACAAATGCCAATTCCGAAAAGCAGCAGTGAAATACACGGAATTACTGATGAGAAAGTGAAGGACGCGCCAACCTTTAAAGAAATCGCCAATGAACTGAAACAGTTTATTGATAACGCGGACTTGTCCGGCTACAATTCCAACCGTTTTGATGTTCCCCTCCTGATGGAAGAGTTTTTAAGAGCAGGAATAACTATTGATATGACGAACAGAAAACTGGTAGATGTGCAACATATTTTTCACATGATGGAGAAGCGTACGCTGGGTGCGGCTTATAAGTTTTATTGCGAGAAGGAGTTGCACGAGGCTCATTCCGCGGAAGCCGATGCAACAGCAACGTGGGAGATCCTGGAAGCCCAATTGATAAGGTACACACACCTTGGCAATACCTTGGAGAGCATTCTTCGATTCACAGGAGAGGAAAAATTTGTGGATTTTGCAAGACGCTTCGTAATGGAAAATGACACAGAAGTATTTAACTTTGGAAAACACAAAGGACGACCCGTGTGCGACGTATTAAAAGCAGAGCCCCAGTATTACGATTGGATGATGAAGGGGGATTTTCCGTTACATACAAAGCAAAAGCTAACCGAAATACTCAACCGTACGCTACTTAAGAGATAACCGCTTATCCGATTCTAACAAATTTGTTTTAAACAATAATTGTAAATTGAAGGTAAACTCAAAAAATTTTTTGGAAAAGCTTCTTATTATACCTACATACAATGAAAGAGAAAATGTGGAGGCAATTCTTGAATCCGTATTTTCCCTGCCGCAGAATTTTCATGTACTCATAATTGATGACGGCTCCCCGGATGGTACCGCCGGTATGGTAAAAAAGTGTTTTGATAAATATCCCGGCATACTTTTTTTGCAGGAGCGAAAAGGCAAGCTTGGGTTGGGAACTGCCTACATACTTGGTTTCAGATGGGCTCTGGCAAAAGGTTACCGCTTTATATTCGAAATGGATTGCGATTTTTCGCACGATCCGCGTGATCTCGATAAACTTTATATGGCTTGCAAAACAGGAGGCACTGATGTTGCCGTTGGATCCCGTTATGTGAAAGGCGGAAACCTGGAAAACTGGCCCTGGTTAAGAGTGAGCTTGTCTAAAGGCGCATCCATTTACACCCGTATTATCACTTTAATGCCTGTAAAAGATCCTACTGCAGGTTTCGTTTGTTACCGGCGGGAAGTGCTGGAGACGATCAATCTCGACAAGATAAGCTTCGTGGGTTATGCGTTCCAGATAGAAATGAAGTTTGCCGCGTGGAAGCTTGGGTTCAGAATAAAAGAGGTGCCTATTACCTTCATTGACAGAAAATATGGTGTTTCCAAAATGAATAAAGGAATCGTTAAAGAAGGAATTTTTGGCGTGCTTCGTTTAAAGTGGATGAGCATGTTTAAAAATTATCGCAGCCGCGTAAAAAATATCAGCGAGGTTCCGGCTTACCAGAATACCGAAGTTATTATGGAAAGAAAGTGAACAAAAGCAAATTACTAACGTTCCTGATCGCCAGAATATGACAGGTATTCATAAAAGGTTTAAATAAATTCTACTACAGAACGGCTCCGGCAAAGTTCCGGATAAATTTTTGGGTAAAATTATTTAAGGGGATATTTTACC
>JALZAJ010000547.1 GCA_030948465.1 Bacteroidota bacterium | reverse complement strand
TTTTCCGTCAGGAACCTGTATAGCAACCAAAACTTCATTGGCATGCGCATACCGGGTAATGTTAGTGAAGGCTTCCTGGTACAGGCGAAAAATACAATTTGCTACCGGCACCGACACTTTAATTCCTTTGCCGGGAAATGAAAACCTAACGGGCACGCCTGTACTGGCAGTGAATTGTTTTCCCAGCCATTCGATAGCTCCCAGCAGGTCGTGGTCATCCAAAATGCCTGATCTTAGTTCACTCAAAATTCTTCTTATAGATTTGTTGCTGCCGTCCAGCAACTCTATGATATTTTTTAATTTATTTTTTATATCCTTTGTTTTTTCGGGAGTTTTCTTATCTATCCATGCCACATCCATCTTTATAGCCGTAAGCTGCTGCCCAAGCTCATCATGAATTTCACGGCCTATTCTTTTTCGTTCCTCTTCCCTGATGGTCTGCAGGTGCAAGGCAAGATGACGCAGTTGGTCAGAAGTCTGCTTAATTTTTTCCTGCGCCACTATTCTTTCGGATATATCGATTCCTACACCCATCAGGCAGGTATCTCCTTCATAGTCTATCGCTATTCCTGTAAAATAATACGGTATTTTTTCTTTTGTTTTAATTAAAAGATTGGCCTCTACATGATCTTCGCCTGTTATAAAAGTATTGGCAATTTTTGCAGCAAGAAGCTCTTTTTCATCTTCATCAAAAAAATCTGTTGGATGCATAGTCCTGATCTCTTCGGGGCTATATTTTGTTATTTTTTCAAAATTTTTATTCCACCTTAAAAACTTTCCTTCCCTGGTATAAAGATAAAATGCCCCGGGCAAGCTGTTGATGATGGAATCGGAAAGTTGTTTTTCTTTAAGAATTTCATTCTCGATTTTTTTTCGTTCGGTTATATCCTGTGTAATGCCAACCAGGCGCAGCATTTCTCCGTTTTTGCCGGTTATTAAATTACCTATGGAAAAAAAATTACGAATCGTTCCGTTATGCAGTATGTACCTGAATTCGATATGTAACTGACCCTTATTTTCTTGAACCAACCGGTGAGCGTTTAAAACGATTTCTCTATCATCCGGATGCACATTTTGAAGATAGGTATCCAGATCCATCGGCATCTGATCATTGTCTAAACGCACCAGTCTATACATTTCTTCCGACCAGTAATTTGCACTATTCACTAAATCCAATTCCCAATAACCTATGTGAGCGATACGTTGCGATAAACTTAACTGGATATTGGATCGCTTTATTTCTTCTTCAGAAATTTTGCGCCCGGTAATATCCGTAATAGTGCCGATAAAACCCACTACTTCATTTTCAGAATTTATTTCAGGAACCGCCTGGCCCATTACCCAGGCAACTATTCCATCACTTCGTACGAAACGATATTCCGATGCCGAAAGTTGTTGATCTTTTGCAGCTTCAAACCAGCCTGCTTTTAATTTTTCTTTGTCATCTTCGTGCACCGCATTCAGCCATCCATTTCCAAGAGCCTCATTAAATGACATGCCTGAAATCTCGCACCAGCGGGGATTGACGTAGGTTGTAAAGCCGGTAGCATCGGTATGAAAAATACCAACCGGAGACATTTCAGCGAGTGTCTGGTAGCGTCTGCCACTCTCCAACACAGCCTGTTCTGCTTTCTTTCGCAAAGCTTCTTTTTCAAAAATATCCAGTGCAAAAGAAATGTCCTCCGTGGCTCTTTCTAAAAATTCAATTTCTTCATTGTCAAAAAAATTTTTGGTGTCGGTATATAAATTAAATGACCCAATTACTTTTCCCCGTTTATTTATAGGAATAGAAATTACAGAGAGATAATTATGTTTTTTTGATGAGATCTTCCACGGTTTCATTGCCGTGTCCGTTTCTGTATCGTTACAATAGATAGTCTTTCCCGTGAGCAGCCCGGCTATCACCGAAGTATTTTTTTTCGGGAAATCCTCATCCACTTTAATTTTTAGCGTGGAAAAACAATCCTCACTCTCGCCTTCATACATTACCGGTTCCAGTAATTTTGTTTTTTTATTAATTATCCCGATCCACGCAGCCCTGAAATTACCAGACCTTACCGCAATGTGGCAGGCTTCGCTGAAAAGAATCTCTTCATCGGTTACTCTTACGATCATTTGGTTGATCTGGCTGATAAAATGATACAGCCGGTTAATCTTAATAATCTTTTCTTCGGCTTCTGTTCGCTTGGTAATATCCCGTAAGTTGATGACTATTCCGTTTACATTTTTATCATGGATCATGTTAGTAACCCTGCCTTCCATCCAGATATAATTCCCATTTTTATGCTTTACCCTGGTGGTGATGGGGATTGATTTTCCCGGATGTAATATCGCTTCAGAAATAATATATTTTACAGTGGCTTCATCATCGGGATGGAGATATTCGGTCGCAGCAATTTTTTCATATTCCTCATGCGTCCAGCCTGTAATGCGGGTTGCGGAGGAGCTGTGAAAAAGAACATTTAAATTTTCATCAACCAAAGAAATAATGCCATCATTGTTTTCAACAAGCGCCCGGAAACGCAGGTCACTTTTATTTGATTCTTCCATTTGCCAGCTTAATATTTTTTCAAGTTCGGTATTTTATTAAATAAAAACAGCCTCCGGTATTTTTTGTTTATTCAGCAGAAAAGGATTTGTTCCAAAAGTACCAAGGCAAAATAAAATGAGAAGAAAGAGGAGTCTGGTGTAGGGCTATTTATTTCTCTGAAAAAATAATTAGCGCAGGAGCGTTACGATACCCTTCTTTCTAATAAAATCTTTAGTGCCCGGATGACGATAATTTATCGTCCAGACATAGACACCCGCAGGAAGATCATTTTGTTTTTTGGCGCCATTCCACCCTTCATTGACTTTGTCAGATTGATACACAACGCTTCCGTAACGATCATAAATTTTCATTTGATATTCGCCGGGATTGCAATCAAAAACCGGCCTGAACACATCATTTAAACCATCTCTGTTTGGCGAGAAAGCGTTAGGAATAATCAAATTGCAAGGGCACACTTTAAAAGTGACCTTAAAAGTTTTTCTATCCAAAGAACAATCATTTGAAATAGTAACGGTATAGTCT
>JALZAJ010000535.1 GCA_030948465.1 Bacteroidota bacterium | reverse complement strand
GATAGGGTTTCACCCATGCACCATCTTTTCCTGACCACTCCTCTCTTGATACTTTTTTTGGTATTTGAATTTTGTAATATTTCGAGATCCTGTTGATTGTTATACGCAGGTGTATAGAATAACCGCCAGTGACGTTATTTTGATTTCTCCAATTCCAAACGACAGCGATTTGAGGAATATCCATAAGGTAAAGATAACCCTATTTTTTAGAACCGTAAAACAAAATGTAAATCAAAAGATGGGAATAAATGGGAATCGAATATACTTACATTAGCCTGTAATGCCTTTCTGTATTGAATTTAATGTTTTTAGTTCTTTTTAATTCTTTTTAATTTCACCTTAAAGTAGTCCCGACAGGAATCGAACCTGTATCTAAAGTTTAGGAAACTTCTATTCTATCCATTGAACTACGGGACCAAAGGCTTGCGAAATTAATGGTTTTCATTTTCATTTAAAACACCAATGCCGGATACAAAAATAAAATCCGGCTATTCGTATAACCGGATTTACATTGTTTTTAAAACCTTCACCACCTTTTAGAGCGTTGCCATATCGATTACAAACCTATATCTCACATCACCTTTCAGCATCCGTTCATAGGCTTCATTAATGTCTTCCATCTTAATCACTTCTACATCGCTCACAATATTGTTTTCCGCGCAATAATCAAGCATTTCCTGGGTTTCCGCAATGCCTCCTATTAATGAGCCTGCAATTGTTTTTCTTTGAAATATAAGATTGAATGCTGGTATTTGGGCAGGTGATGGAGGAGCGCCTACACAAACCATTTTACCGTCTCTTTTCAGCATATTCAAATAAATGTTGTAATCGTGCTCTGCAGAAACCGTGTCTAAAATAAAATCGAAATAACCGGTAACACCTTTTACTTGTTCTGCATCCGATGTTAAAACAAATTTGTGAGCGCCAAGTTCTTCTGCATCCTTCTTTTTTGAAGGAGAGTGGCTGAGCATGGTAACCTCTGCACCAAAAGATGCCGCCAGCTTTACGGCCATGTGGCCCAGGCCGCCGAGGCCAACTACTCCTACCTTATCTCCTTTTTTTACGCCCCAGTGTTTTAATGGCGAATAGGTAGTAATACCTGCACAAAGCAATGGAGCCACACCTTCAAGCGGTAGCTTATCAGATACCCGTAATACAAAATCTTCATGAACTAAAATTTGCTTGCTGTAACCACCGAATGTTATTCCGCTTCCATCTTTTTCCTGCCCATTGTACGTGCCTACCCAGCCATTTTCACAATATTGTTCCAGCCCTTCTTTACAACTGGAACACTCACGACAACTGTCCACCAGGCAACCAACACCAACCAGGTCACCCACTTTGTACCTGGTAACTTTATCACCTGTTTTAGTTACACGTCCCACAATTTCATGCCCGGGCACAACAGGGTAAATGGTCATCCCCCATTCGTTGCGGGCCGTATGAAGGTCACTGTGGCAAACGCCGCAATAAATAATATCGATTTGTACATCGTATGGTTTTGTATCTCTGCGTCCAATGGTAAAGGGCGCTAATGGAGCAGTCGCTTCCTGCGCTGCGTATGCTTTAGTATCAGTCATATTTTAATTATTTATTTTTTTGAAGAACAAATTTAAGGCATAATAATTCATGTATTTTTTTTAATCCTTGTTGATTTTAAGAAATGTGGGTGTTAAAAATTTATCATCTTAATTTGTAATTAAAAAAATATGCCCGCACTTTTTGAACCGATCCAAATAAGAGGAATTCAACTGAAGAACCGCATAACGGTTTCTCCGATGTGTGAATATTCCAGCACAGATGGCTTTGCTAATGACTGGCATCTCGTTCACCTGGGAAGCCGCGCTGTGGGCGGTGCCGGTCTTATTTTTACCGAAGCCACGGCCGTTTCTCCTGAAGGAAGAATTACCCACGACGACCTGGGTCTCTGGAAAGAAGAACATATTGATTTTCTAAAACGCATCACTGCTTTTATTCAACAACAGGGTGCCGTTCCGGGAATTCAGTTGGCACATGCCGGGCGAAAAGCAGGCCATTTCAGCCCATGGAAAGGTGGAAAAGCGCTTGCGGAAAATGAAGGCGCCTGGGAAACACTTGCGCCCAGCGCCATAGCATATAAAGAGGGCGAGCCTTCGCCAAAAGCCATGAGCAAATATGATATTCAAAAAGTAATAAATGATTTTGCTTCAGCAACAGAAAGAGCGGTTAAAGCGGGATTTAAAGTGTTTGAAATTCATGCTGCACATGGGTATCTCATTAATGAATTTTTATCACCGTTAAGTAATCATCGTACCGACGAATACGGGGGAACTTTTGAAGATCGTATTAAATTGTTATTGGAAATTATAAATGTAATGAGAAAAGTACTGCCAGATGAAATGCCATTGTTCGTTCGTATTTCGGCCACTGATTGGGTAGATGGTGGCTGGACTGATGATGATTCTGTGGCTCTTGCAAAAGTTTTAAAAACAAAAGGGGTTGATCTTATCGATTGCTCTTCCGGCGGAAATTCCTATGAACAAAAAATACCGGTAAGGCCTCTGTACCAGGTTCCTTTTTCAGAAAAAATAAAGAAAGAAGCAGGTATGTTAACCGCTGCTGTCGGGCTTATTACCACGGCAGGGGAAGCTGAGGTCATATTAAAAAATAACCAGGCAGATCTGATTGTTATGGCCCGGCAGTTTTTACGAGATCCCTATTTTCCGCTGCATGCTGCAAAGGAATTAGGTGTAGATGTGCCCTGGCCTGTTCAATACGAAAGAGCTAAAAAATAATATCCGCTAAATTTCACTGCTTCATTTAATGTCTTACTTTTTATAAGAATAAAAGTTTTTTTTATAAATAAAAAGCTCCCGAAAATTTCCGGGAGCCAATTTCTTCGATGAAAGTTATAATGAAATCGAAAGTTATCTTGTCGTATCTTTTTTATCTTTTGAGCGGCCAATGATATATCCCCCGGCTGCACCGATGACACCGCCGATGATAGCGCCTTTCACTTTCTTCTTGCTAATGATAGCACCGCCAATCGCCCCGGCGCCACCGCCAATTACTGCATCTTTAGCGGCAGAACTCCAGCCCTTTTTCTTTTCTTCAACCACTTGAGGCGCTGGTTCTGCGGCAGCCGTTGGTTCGGTAACCTGCGCAGGCGCAGTGGTTACGGGAACTACAGGAGCGGGCGTGTTTGTTACAACGTTTGTTTTTGCAGTTGACTTTCTTACAGCATGATTGCTTGCCGGTACAGGCTTCTTTGTTTCTGCAGGCAGCGCCACAACCGGAACCGCGGCTTCGTTCATGACCGAAGCGGTATCGGTAAGTACACTATTATTATAATTTGTTGAGCTGTCGGCAACGATTTCTTTTATAGGCTCAGAAACTGTTTTGGAATTATTACATGCTGAGAGGGAGAAAGCGACAACAAGGCTTACTAATAGAAATTTCATATTGAAGTTTGATTTGGTTTCTAATTTATAGGTAAACGTAATTACGTGATTTATATTTTAAGCCACGTTTCGGTTAAAACTTATAACGGCAAGTGCTCATTTATGATTTTTTTCAAAATTATAATGCATTGCAACCGACAGAAGGATTAAAAATTGCTTGTTGCTCCGCCACCACCGCCGCTTCCACCGGCGTAGAGAGAATTATTTTCGTGGCTGGATGTTGTTCCAAATGTCTGCGCAACGATCAAGGCTTCTGCATTTAGAAACTTCTTATTTGAAGGATGAAGGTTTTGAAATGTATATCCATGCTTCGGGACTTTCAGATACTGAATAAGAAGATAACTAATCATGATGAGTATTCCGCCGCCAATGAGCATTGCTATTTCTATGGAAAGTATACTGTGATAATATCGTAAAGTAAATACGGCTGCAGCAGTTAATCCAATGCCTGTACGAATAAAAAGAAAGTCTTTCTTTACAATTCCGTAAAATAGATAAATAACAGGGATCAAAAATGTAAAGATCCAAAACAGCCAGCCCATCATCATTTCATTGTTCCCGGCCAGGTTTCCATCAAACATTTTATTAGTTAACTCTCTTACCACGAAATAATTTGCAGAAGCATAAAATGTGATCAGGGTTAAAAAAGTAACTGCTTTTATACAATAATGATAAACCTGGATTCCGTCTCTTTTTTCAAGGAATTTCATAAAAATATAAATCCCCGCAGAGACGATCAGCATGAATAAAGGCGCCATTACTTTTGCGATAGTTCCAAGCTTTAAACAAAGTAAAAAAATAAACACAAAAAAAGCTGCATAAGAAACGATTGCCATAAAAGCATCGGTAAACCGGATACTCAGATACAGGCATATTATCATCGTTGTGCCGGTTATCAATAAATGACTACCCGTAAGATCATAAACAAAAAATGCGCTGACAATAAACAAAATTGAAAATACCATCAACACATTATCTACCCCAGCATTATAGTATTTTTTTGCCTTCACCAATAATTCCAATGTGGCATAGCAGGCGATGCCCATAACAACGCAAAGCGTTACCGCTTGTGAAGTCCCTGCATTTGCAAATAACAATCCAAACAATATTGCCGCAAACAAAACCGCAATAATAGTAAGGGCGCCCAACGCGATACGGATAAAATAGTTAGGAGTGTACATGTGATCAGGATAAGGCACTATTATTTTTTTATAGCTTTCTTCGCCAATACACCCGGTTTCAAAAGCTTGTACAGCCTGCTGTTGAATTAGTTGATGGTACAGATCATTTGAATTGTATGCCGGCATTTGTCTTAATTATTTTATTATAATGAATAAAGAGCCATATTAAACCAATACCCGAAAGGATAAAATAAATTATGCTGCATAAATAGAACTTTCTTCGCTATCGCCTGTAAGAAGCAGCCGTATAATAACAAAGCTCAACCCTATATAAAAGTAGAGAATAGTTATAACCAGGAAATAGAAAGAGCCTTCTTTCAGCGAATTTTTGAAAAGTAAAAAACACACTGCAGCAAGAAACAGAAATCAAAGAATGTAAGTGTTTTCAAAATGAAACATGGCAGCAAGCAACGATACTAACAGGATATGGCAGCCGAAGTTCATGTAGGTGAAATAAAAATGCGCTTTAATATTTTTTATAGAGGAAGCGACGGCAACTGCAATGAGCAAACCTCCTAATACCAGGCCGGAGTAAATTAATTTTTCACTTCCAAAATCATTACCGGCAAGCATTTGCATTGGGGTTACCGTAATGCCCACCCACGTCGCCAGGTTTACAATAGCCAGGCTCAGCACACCTAAATGATCAAAGTAATAAGCTGCTGCAAACAACAATACCATAGGAATAAAAGTGGACAGCCCCCAATGATTTCCCAATACATGATATTCAAACTGGAGATAACCGATAAAGGTTAAAAGCAGTAAGCATCCCAACAACAATATATAATCAAACCAAATAGTTACAGACATTACTTTTTCACGGGAATAACCTTTGGTATTTTTAAAACTATACCAAAAACATACGGTGCCCAATAATGCGATTGTAACAATGATCAAATCGTGCCCGATCGTGTTGATATTTTTATAAATTAATATGCCAAGGGCTGAAGTAACTAAAACAATACCTATATACAACAAGGTGCGAAGATCCCAATGAACTGAAACAGGCTAATGCTCCTGCATCTGTATTTTTTCAAATTCGGTTTCGGTAATTAATTGCTCCGCAAGCAATTTTTTAAAAATGCGTGTAATCATCACCGTAATATAGAATGAATGAAAGCAGCTTCAAAGAAATCAGGAAATTATTTTGTGAAAACAGGATGCGTGAATTTCAATTTCA
>JALZAJ010000529.1 GCA_030948465.1 Bacteroidota bacterium | reverse complement strand
GGTGGCAGCAACGCTGTTAACCACATGTACAGCCAGAATATCGATGGCGTAAATTTCATCATCTGCAATACGGATGCACAAGCTATTGCCACGAGCATGGTTCCTAACAAGGTGCAGCTTGGCCCGCATTTAACGCAAGGCCTGGGCGCAGGAGCTAATCCGCAAATTGGCCGCGAGGCAACAGAAGAAAGCCTTGAAGAAATTAAACGCATCCTGGAAGTGAATACCAAGATGGCTTTTATAACTGCGGGAATGGGCGGAGGAACCGGCACAGGCGGAGCGCCGATAATTGCAAAAATTTGCAAAGACCTTGGCATACTTACCGTAGGCATTGTTACCACGCCATTTGCATACGAAGGCAAGAAAAGAATTGCCCAGGCCGAAGAAGGCATTAGCAAGTTGAAAGATTATGTGGACACCCTTCTTGTAATCAGCAATGATAAGTTGCGTCACCAGTTTGGTAACCTTACTATGAAAGCAGCTTTCAGTAAAGCAGATAATGTGCTGGCCACTGCGGCAAAGTGTATAACCGATGTAATAAACAGCACCGGCCAGATCAATGTTGACTTTGCCGATGTTTGCACCGTTATGCGAAGCGGCGGCGTGGCTATCCTCGGCAGCGCCGAATGTGAAGGAGAGGACAGGGCGCAGCAGGCAATAGAACAGGCGCTCAATTCACCGCTATTAAATGACAACGACATACGCGGGGCAAAGTGGATATTAATAAATATAAATTCAGCCGAAGGCGACACTGAATTTACTATGGATGAAGTGGAAACGATCCAAAATCATTTACTAAGCCAGGCCGGTGATGATACCGATGTGATTTTAGGATTAGGATACGATAATTCTTTAGGAAACAAAATCGGCATCACTTTAATTGCAACTGGCTTTGAACATAAAGATCCGTTTGACAGAAAAGAAACTCCGAAAGAGGTTAAAAAAGAAAATGAAAAAATTGTTATGTTGTTGAAGGAAGAAGATGATAAAAAGAAATACAGCCAACCGGTTTTCCTTTTTGATGATAAAAAAGAAGAGGTGGTTGAAAACGAATTAATTGAAGAAGAAAATATAATAGAACATAAAGTTTTTAAGACGCTGAAAGATGAAGATGTTGTTGCCTTTGTTCCAAAACAGGAAATGATAGAAACTAATATGGCCCCGCATATAGTAGAAGTACCTGAGCCCATACCAGTAAAATTACGGAAGGAAAAAGAGGAAACTACTGTTGATAAAACATCCGAAACTATTATACATTTCACCCTATCTTCGGAACCAGACCCGATACCTGCGAAAGCTATCCAAAACCCGCCGGAAACTGCTGAAACTATAAGTTTCGAAAACAAGCCAAACACAAAAAATAATAATAAAGATGCTAGCACCGTCCCAACGTCAGGCGGTTATTTGGCGAAGCCTTCCCAGATTTATGCGGAGGACAAGCCATCAAAATCCAAAACTGTAGAGGAACCAACCCCGCTGATGATTTCAAAGCAGGAAGACGAGCCTGAGATTGAGATGCAGTTGGTGGTTAAAGAGTCCCATGAGGCGACGGAGGATAAGAAAGATCCGAAAGTACACCAAACAATGCCCATCATGATGTCTTCTGTTGAGGAGCCGCCAATGGTGGACGAAACAGAAGAATTAAAGCGCCGGGCTATGGAACGTATTGCTAAGTTGAGAAATCTATCGTTCAACGTTAATGCAGCGGATCCTAACAATGAGTTTGAGTCGGTTCCAGCTTACCTCCGTCGCAATATGGAATTGCATAATTCCATTGCCGACGTCGAAAGTTTTTATAGCAACTATACTGTAAAGTCTGATGAAAATAATAAAGCCGAAATAAGCACCATTAACACTTTTTTGGAAGGAAAAAAACCAGATTGATCTATTATGGCGCAGTCCTGGTAAATGCAAAACTTCTTGTTGTGTTGTACTATTACCCGTTCATTTTTCCCCCGGAGACAAATGTTAGCCGGGGTTTTTTTTGAGTTTCATTTAAAGAAATTAGTTCTCACCTACTTCTTCACTATAAAGGCAAACCGGTCTTTGAGCCTTAAAAATCTTTTTTCAAAATAATGGTAGGAAATAAACGCAATGAACATACATAGTACAAAGGCAACAACACTTAATAAAAGAAGTATAAACGGGCTTTGCATATCGAATCCGGCCTTTTTAAAAGCGATCTCAACGAAAATGATCGCGATTACATGAATACAATATAAGCCGTATGTGTAAATTCCCCAGGTACTTATTCGCTTCATGGATGACATTTTGAATAATGAATTTTTGGAAAAATTCTG
>JALZAJ010000513.1 GCA_030948465.1 Bacteroidota bacterium | reverse complement strand
CCGTCAATCGGAGAAAAATCTGCGTCTATTGGTTTTGTATAATAGCGGTAATTATATTGATAAGAAGTTTGTGACTGCACATTAAAATTGCTTCCGGAATAATTTACAGAAAGAGAGGTATTTAATGTATTGTCAATAATTTTAGTGAGCGCATTTTGATTTAATTTATAAGGATGCGAGAAGGCTTCTTCCTTTCCAATTACAAGAGGAAATGGACCATTGTTGCGATTGTTGTTATGCTTTACGTTTAGTGTAAATGCCCATTTCTCATTGGCTATATATTTTAAATAATAGTTGCCTGCGATACTGTTTTGTTTATCGTATTTACTGCCGTTAAATTCATTGGTGTAAAACCCGCTGCGTGCATCATATAGTCCGGCTACTCCAAAAAATAATTTATTTTTTATCACCGGCATTTTAATGCCTGCGCTAAAACGTTGCGTTCCATAATTTCCTATGCTTGCGTCAGCAAATAGTTCGCGTTTATTGGTGGGTGGCCTGGTGATAATATTTATAACGCCGCCCATCGCGTTTCTTCCATACAATGTTCCCTGCGGCCCACGCAAGACTTCAATGCGTTCTACATCAAACAACGGACTGATATAAGTATCCAGGCTAAATTGATTAACACCATCAATGTAGGTTGCAACAGCAGGATCGTAAGAAGTGCTGGTAATTCCGCGAATAGAGGTAACATTCCTTTTATCTCCGGGATCGGCAGCATATAAGTTCGGCACTATTGCGGTAATTTCTTTGCTATCCCACAAACGATACTCATTTACTTTTTGAGCAGAAATAGCTGAAATACTAACAGGCAGTTGCTGAAGAAGTTCTTCTTTTTTTTGAGCAGTAACTACCACTTCGTCCAGGCTGCTGCCAGCTTCCGGCAGGCTTGCATTAATCTTCACATCATTTTCACCAACGGTTACTTCCTGGTTTTTCGTGGCATACCCTATGGATGAAAAGCGAATGACATAATTCCCCGGGAGAATTTTATTTATTTCAAAATTGCCTTTTGCATCTGAAACACTACCAAAATTTGTATTCAGTAAATGAACGGAAACATCAGATAAGGGAATCAGTTTTGCGTCTGTAATGGTGCCTGTGATTTTTCCCTGCGCGGAGCCGGCTTTTCCAATAAAAATTAATGAAAAAAGTAAAAGGATCTTATTTCTCATAGAAAGGTTTTTCGGTGCTAAGAAATCATTTTTTATTTCAGCATAATTAAGTCAAATTTATAGCTAAAAATTAACCGGTCATAAAATGATTGTTGAAGAATTCCCGATGTTTTTACATTTACAGAAAAAAAAATAAAAAGTGTGGCACCTTGTTCTTCGTGCGGGCATCGCAGGTCAAAAAAAAATGACAATGCTTAGATAAAAAAACCTGGCATCTCCTAACTCAATGTTTGCATTAATTAAAGTGTCGTAGTATATTTAAAATCAATCCTCCACATCCTCCTTTTTTATTATGGCATCATCTTCAAACAACCTGGGTTTTCGTTTGTTACAATTTATCTCAAGGCTCCTAAAATCATTTTGGCTTTTTTTTCCGGGCATCCTTTTTTTACTTTTTTTTGTTTTTTGTTTTTGGCTGTTGGGCCAGGGAAAAGATATAATCATAGCCTTTACTGAAAATCAATCTCACCTTGCTTTCTCATTGAATTTTACCCGTATTGTATTTTTTCTCGCCATAGGGTTTTGGGTATATGTAAGCTGGTATTCTTCACGAATTATTTCATACATAAAAAAATCTAAACAGGAAGACAAGGTGCAGGAAATAGCAGGTATAGACAGACAGGCAGCGGAGGCAGCTTTTACGGCTAATAAAAATTATTTTGAATTAAGCGAAGGTTTTCTCAACGAATTTCCAAGAATGACCGGTAACTCATGTTTTTTAATAATTGAATTAGCGGTGTTGCAATCTCCTATACTTTACAGCCCGGTCAGCTCCGCAATGGCTGCAATAGTTTTTATTATTGCACTTATCCTTCTGCGTTATCTTAATAAATGGATTTCGGATTACCAGGCAACAAAAGCTGCTTTCAGAAAAATTTTTTGGATACTTCTAATTATGCTAATCGTCCTGATGATCGTCGTGAGTTTATTGCCGGGTAAAGTTCATATTCTTACTTTATTTGGTTTACTCATTCTATTTCACGCTGTCTTTATTTTCTATATCAACTTACGGCGGGTGCAGATGGAAGATGAAGCCAAAACCATAAAAGCCAAAATACAAATAGAACAGCAACAAGGTAATCGCCGGAGCTTTATAACAAAACTTATGGATTTTTTCTGCGTTCCGCGGAAAGAGAATAGCTATTTTAAATGGTTTTTATTCATCAGCGTTACCGGTATTGTCTTTTATCTTTTGGCAATTAACTGGCTTTACTTTGCGAGAGCTATCGGGCCATTTCCTTTCATCATTCTGGCGTTCGGCGTATTACTTGCGTTTGGAAATACCGTGGCCGCTTTTTCTGTTCGTTTTAATGTAAATTTTCATTTCCTTCTGTTTGTGCTTGCCTTGGTTTTTGGTCTTTCGGAAACTCACTATGTAAGAACCTTTCAGCCGCCAGGGAGTAACAACCATTATACAGAACGGCCACCGTTAAAAAGGTATCTGACAGCCTGGCTCAACGACCGAAATGTTTTAGCAGATTCAACTCGGGGAGGCTATGATATTTATTTTGTAATGGCTAATGGAGGCGCATCACGTTCCGGCTATTGGACTGCATCCGTATTAGGAAAAATTGAAGACTCCACAATACTTTATGATCCTCTCAACAGATTTTCTGATCATATATTTTGTTTATCAGGAACTTCGGGCGGAGGCGTGGGTGTAGCAAGCTTTTTTGGATTGCTAAAAGACAAGAGCCAAAAGGAGAAGCCGATATATAGTATCTCGTCTAAAGATTTTTTAAAAAGAGATTATTTTACCTACACTTTTGCCAGGATGCTGGGACCGGATTTTTTCAATTATATTTTTCATGTAACCTCCATCGGCGACCGTGCCGCAGCCCTTGAGCGATCTTTTGAAGCATCCTCATTAATGAATCCCGATACTCTTTACCGCGTGCCTTTTTATGATACGCTTTCCCAATTTCCTGCTTTAAAAAACGGGAAAGTCTATTTACCGCTGCTTTGCATTAACACCACGCGAATGCAGGACGGCAACCCCGGCGTAGTAACCAATCTCAAACTGGATTCCGGTATTTTTAATAACCGTGTAGATGTTTTAAAACTATTGAAGACAGATGAAGATATTACCCTCACGTCCGGCGCTATTCTCGGAGCGAGATTTCCTTACTTAAGCCCGGCCGGGAGAATAGCGAATAACTATTTTGTTGACGGCGGATATTTTGATAATTCCGGCGCAGGAGTGGTACAGGAAATGATAAGAGGTATTTTAAATATTGCCGCTGAGGACAGTTTGCATCATGGCACGATGTATAAACAAATAAAAAAACTTCATTTCAAAGTATTGCATATTACCAATAGCCCGATAAACCTCGATTCATCAAATATTAAAGCCGTAGCTCCTTTTAAAAACGACTTGCTGGCGCCCATACTTACTATCATTGGCGCTTATGACATGCAAACAACCGTAAATGACGGACGGCTCATCAATTTTATAAAGGATATAAATAATTATTCCGGCAACCGGGCCAATTATATACAAATCCCTTTATACAAAGATTCTATTGAATGGAAGAATGATCCGCTTCATGAAAGATTTAAAAATAAAGAACCTTCGTACGCTATGAACTGGTTCATGTCTGACACTACTTTACGTCGCATTGATAAAAGACTTCAGGACGATACAAGCCTGGATAATTTGATAAAAAATATGTATCAAAAAAAAGATTCGTTTTTATACAAATGAGTTTTTAAAATTGATCTGCATTAAAATTATTGGATTCGGTCAAATCTCACAAAAGGTAAATTGTTTCCCAGACGGCATGAAAATTACGATGATAATTATACCGGTAAATCCTATTTGAAAAGGTTTTAATTTTATGCCTTTACTATTTTATTAAAAGAGGTGGGCAAATGAAGCAAAGGCTTAAAGAATTATCGGAGCAATTAGAAGGAGATTTATTCCTGGACAAAAAAATGAGGATTCTGTATGCAACGGATGCCTCCGCATATCGTGAAATGCCATTGGCAGTTGCGCTGCCAAAGTCAGTCGCAGACCTTAAAAACCTTATCGCTTTTGCAAGATCAGAAAAGACTTCTCTTATACCCAGAGCCGCCGGCACATCGCTTGCCGGGCAGGTAGTTGGAAATGGGATAATTGTTGATGTTTCAAAAAATTTTACACAAATTATTGAGCTTAATAAAGAAGAGCATTGGGTGCGTGTACAGCCGGGCGTTATACGCGATGAATTAAACCAGTTTCTGAAGCCGCATGGTTTATTTTTTGGCCCTGAAACCTCAACAGCTAATCGCGCAATGATGGGAGGAATGGCAGGCAACAATTCCTGCGGTTCCAATTCTATGGTTTATGGCAGTACAAGAGAGCATGTAGTGGAAATAAATGCGATACTTAGTGATGGAGCAGAAGCGGTTTTTAAATCCATAACTACAGATGAATTTCATAAAAAATGTGAAGGGAATAGCCTGGAGTCAACTATTTATAAAACTATGAGAAATCTTTTAGGCAATTATGATAACCAGGTTGAAATAAGAAAGCACTATCCAAAGAAAACGATTCATAGAAGAAATACCGGGTATGCAATAGATGTATTATTAGATTCTGATCCGTTTACTGCGGGCGAACCTGATTTTAATTTTTGCAAGATAATAGCTGGTTCGGAAGGGACACTTGCATTTATTACAGAAATAAAATTGAATGTAGTTCCATTGCCGCCAAAAGAGATTGGACTGTTATGTGTTCATTTTAATTCAATTGATGAATCGCTTAGAGCAAACTTAATCGCTTTAAAATATAAACCCAGTGCAAGTGAATTAATAGATAGTTATATTCTTGAATGCACCAAAGACAATATTGAGCAAAGGAAAAATCGTTTTTTCGTTCAGGGTGATCCCGGAGCTATTCTCGTTATTGAATTTGCAAGAGCAAGCCGGGAAGAAATAAAAGTTGTTGCAAAAAATGTAGAAGAAGAAATGCGCGCTGCGGGACTGGGTTATCATTTTCCATTATTGTTTGGGGACGACACAAAAAAAATATGGACGCTCCGTAAAGCCGGTCTCGGCTTGCTTGGAAATATTCCCGGAGATGCTAAAGCGGTGCCTGTAATTGAAGACACGGCTGTGGATGTGAATGATCTGCCAGCCTATATTGCAGAGTTTAATTTGATATTAAAGAAGTATGATTTACACGCTGTTCATTATGCGCATGCCGGTTCCGGTGAAATTCATTTGCGCCCTATTTTAAATCTAAAAACAGAAGAAGGCAATAAACTTTTCAGGACAATCGCTCAGGAGATTGCGGCGCTGGTAAAAAAATATAATGGATCGCTAAGTGGCGAACATGGTGATGGCAGATTGCGTGGCGAATTCATTAAACAAATGATAGGCGATAAAAATTATGAACTGCTGAAAGTAATCAAGCATTCCTGGGATCCTGCCAATATTTTCAATCCGGATAAGATAGTTAATACGCCCCCGATGAATACCATGCTTCGTTACAAGCCGGGGCAGCAAACACCGGAGATCAAAACGGTGTTTCGTTTCGGTAAACAAAATGTATTGCAGCATGCCGAACAATGCAACGGCTCCGGCGATTGTCGTAAAACACATTTATCCGGCGGCACGATGTGTCCATCTTATATGGCAACAAAAAATGAAAAAGATACGACGAGGGCACGGGCAAATATTCTTCGTGAATTTCTTACCAATTCAGAAAAGATGAATCGCTTCGACCATAAAGAGATTTATGATGTAATGGATCTTTGCCTGAGTTGTAAAGGTTGTAAATCAGAATGCCCGTCGAATGTTGATGTCGCTAAATTAAAAGCAGAATTTCTTCAGCAATATTATGATGCCAACGGCGTTCCGTTTCGTGCAAAGCTGATTGCTAATTTCACCAACTCTGCAAAATTAGGATCGATCCTTCCGGGTGTATATAATTCTCTTATGAACTCGAAGGCGATTGGCAATATGGTAAAACGAATTGCAGGCTTTGCGCCCGAACGCTCTATACCGGCGATACATAAAACGACTTTAAGAAAATGGTTTGCCGCCCGCCCCCAGCCCCTAAAGTGGAGTAGGAACCCCCAGGCCCTAAAGGGGGGAAAGAAGACTGTCTATTTGTTTTGTGATGAGTTTACAAATTATAATGATACGGAGATTGGTATTAAAGGGATTCTTTTGCTGGAAAAATTAGGTTATGAAGTGCTGATGACAGATCATGAAGAGAGCGGCAGGACGTGGCTTTCCAAAGGCTTGTTGAGAGAAGCAAAGAAAATAGCCAACAAAAATATTTCAATCTTCAGTAAAATAATAAATGATGAAACACCTTTGATCGGGATAGAGCCCAGCGCCATTCTTACTTTCATTGATGAGTATATTGATCTTGCAGATGATGAAAATTTTGAAGCGGCAAAAGCATTGGAAAAAAATGTTTTCTTAATAGATGAATTTATTGCCAAGGAAATCGACAATGGAAATATAAGTGCTGATCTTTTTACCAAAGAAAAGATGAAAATAAAACTTCACGGCCATTGCCAGCAAAAAGCATTAACAACCGCAGCGGCTTCTGCAAAAATGTTATCATTGCCTGAAAATTATTCTGTTGAAACCATTCCATCGGGGTGTTGCGGAATGGCAGGTTCATTTGGTTATGAAAAAGAACACTATGATCTTTCGATGAAGATCGGTGAACTCGTTTTATTTCCGGCTGTGCGTAACCGTGAGGTTGATACAATCATTGCTGCGCCCGGTACAAGCTGCCGCCATCAAATAAAAGATGGAACGGGAGTGAAAGCAAAACATCCGGTAGAGATTTTGTGGGAGGCATTGATGTGAGTTTTATGTTAACACCTGGAGGTATCCGCGTATTGTTTCTAACCCAGGCCTCTCCTGCATTTGGTTTTTCAATTTATCTGAAAAAATTAAATTTACATGAAGCATTCCATAAAACTCAGGCGCTGGCCGGAAACAAAAGGTTCGTGCGCTGCATTGTCTCCAGGAAAAACACGGTATAGGGTAACAACATTTTGCAAGGCGCATAAAATTCATAGGCTACCTTTTACAATTGGCGTAATAATTTAGCGGCGATATCAACAACGGACAGGGTTTTACCCCTGCTCATTTTGAGGAACCTACAACACCGCTGCCAACTGGTTTGAAAAAAACAAACCATGCAACTATATTGCGCTTCAACCGGATAGGGCCGCCGGATGACTGGAATCAACGCTTAAAATATTTTGGAATGTATTGTTTAAAAAACTTGCCGCCGATGCGGCCAGGAAAGATTATGCACTCAATGAAAAAAAACAATGAATTTTTAAGGTCTAAATAAATTAAAACGGGAAAGTAAACACAAAATAAAAACAAGCCAACCCCGATACTGCAAACCCTTCTGCTAATAAATAATGTCCAATATAAACTCAATCCATAGACGCAATTTCTCTTCACCTCAAAATTCCGTAGTTCACAAAAAATCAATCACCGGTTCCGTACAACAGGCGACTTCATCGGAGGCACTGCGTGCCCGACGAAGTCTTATTTGTTGGCAGCAGGCATTGTCCGTTGTAATCTTTAAATGCTATTCTTTTTTTTGCTTAGTTGATTTCTTCGCTTTGTCTGGTCTTTTATTATCTGAAATTGATTTTACAATTGTCTGTCCCTCTATGATGAGTTTGGGGTCTCTTACTTTTGAAAGAGAGTTTGTATATGCTTCATTTATGAGCTTCTTAATGTATGCTTTTGGAAATTTCTTTATGTCTGTCACAAGGACATAGCGATACTGGTTACCTTTTCCTAAAAGAATTTTGTCTGGGTCCGAAAGTTCACTGCCCCAATAAAAGCCAAAGTGAATATTTTTGTTTATCCTATAAATAGCAATTGAGCAAATAGTGTGTCCAACTTTGTCGGTTGGCGACCACCCAAAAGCAACAGCATTAAAGTTGTCGTAAATTAACTCATTTGCTGTTGGGCATAAGTCCCATGCAAAGTCTCTAAGCCACATTACAGTGTCTATTATATCTTCACCAAATGGTTTCAGAAACTTTAAAAGGTCTTGTGTTTGGTCTTTACTCATCTGTCTATTTTAGTGTGTCCAAACCTGCTTGCTGCCAACGGTACGGCTTTGCGCAGGCGGGATAATAGATATTCGTCTGCCGGAACCGTAGCCAAATTTATGATAAAAAGTTCATTGTTATTACTATTGCTCAACAGAGTTACGTCAGATGGAACTGTGGCTGAAACCTGCACCATTGCTGATTGTTAGCAGGTCAGCCCCGCTTGTGCAAAACTGAATGTTATAGGCAGGCAGTTAGACTTTTAGTCCTAATAACATTCTTATCCTTTCTTGAAATCCATAGTCAAAAATTCCGAGGGAATTAATGTCTTGGAT
>JALZAJ010000503.1 GCA_030948465.1 Bacteroidota bacterium | reverse complement strand
TTCACTCTCTTATCATTTGCTTCACCGGCCTTCATCACCCAAAGAATATTGTAGTCTCCTTTTACCCACGTATTCACAAAATCGTCATAGTATTTACTTCCGGGATTTCCGCTTTGCCCACCCGGATAAACGCCCCACGCTTGTGTTTCAGGGGTTAAGCTTACGATCATTCTCCAGCTTGGTCCATGTTGAGAGTTAGCCGCATTGATTGTGTTAGTGCCGCCGCCAATGGGTAAGTGCAAGCGGCTCAGCGCATCAAGTCTGGCCAGGTGAAGCACTTTCGTATCCTTATATTTAGCCCACTCAAGCTTTCCATTCATATCTGCATGCTTAATAGCAACCACCGCTTTTTTAAATGCAGCGGTTACTTCATCCCGAAGTGTTTCTACCTTTGGTGTATTTATATCATCAATATATTTGAAAGAAGAATCCTTTACAATATTATCCAGCAACGTACTTTCATGCGGCATCATGAGTGGCACATTTGCTTTTAGAAATTCATCTTTCCAGACACAATTTTCAAGGCTGTCCCACGTAACTACAAATATGGTTGCCCCTTTTGAATGAACATCATTTCTAAAATCCCATGTTTTTAACATGTCAAAATATTTTCTTTCATTGCTATCCAGTTTATTTACCTCCATATTTTTTATAAGAACCGGCGCAGCCATTTGTCCAAATACATTAAAATTATCCGTTTGAAGTTTCATCATATCCTGGGGCGTAATATTATTCATGGCGCTCAATCTTTTATTGATCTCCCAGCCGCGATACGGAGGATAGCTTCCGCCAAGATAATAAGGATACGAGCTATCTGCAGGCAACTGGTTGGCACTGCTTACAAAGCCACGCTCCGGGTTTACCTGGTGCGGATTTTCTTCCTGCGGAATCATTCCCTGCCAAAAATAACTGCTGTCAGTTCCAGGCATAATAAAATCCCCCTGCCTCTTCCATTTTGCCGGAAACTCGCCCTGGTCCCATATAGCAATGTCGCCGTTCTTGCAAGCGAAAACGCAATTCTGACCCGGTGTATGTAAGTATTTTATCGCCGCATTATAATCATCATAATTTTTCGCTTTATCAAGTAAGGTGAACATTTTTAATTCATTGCTGGGGTCATGCGCCTTCCATCGTACCGCATAATATTTATCGTTAGTCGATTTACCTCCATCAAAACTCTTGTCATACATCACCGGCCCAATACCCGTGTAAGCAACCGTATCAGTATATTCAGGCTCGCCTTTTATTTTTATATGTTCAATTCGAAAGGTTGTGTTTTGCCATTGGTTATTAAACCAATATTCTTTCCTGCTGTTATCACGAAATTTTATTTCATAATAATCTCTTACATCTCTCATGGCGTTAGTAAAGCCAAATGCACAACTATCATTAAAACCGATTATAACTGCCGGCGCGCCGGGGAATGTTGCGCCATACGCATTGTAAGAAGGTGTGGAAATTTGCATCTCGTACCAGAGAGAGGGCAGATTTAATGCAAGATGCGGATCATTGCATAAGATCGGGTAACCGCTTTTTGTTTTACTTCCGCTTACAGCCCAGTTATTGCTGCCATTAGAAGGATTGGGCTTTTGTTCTTTTATAGTGTTGGAATCTTTTTTACCAAAATAAAGTGAATCAGCAGTCGCCGGAATTTTTAGTTCTATTCCAGGCTTGGGAAACACAGTGGCTTTGGGAACAATGGGGTCAAGCGAATCCATGATGACCGGATAAATTTTATCGAAATCACCGGAAGAAAAGACAGATTTTGCGTTAGTCATTTCAAAATCATTTTCACCGCCGGCTAGATCAAGGCTCATATACTTAAGGAAGAGCGCCGTTTTTAAATTGGTCCATTTTTCAGGGGCATATCCCATAAGTTTATATTCTAATGGAAGATCACTTTCTTTAAGCGATTCTATATAAGCGTTTACGCCTGCTGTATAGTTATCACATTCTGATAATGTCGCCAGATCTTTTTCAACTTCTTTCAAAGAATTTTCGGCTGCGAACACCATACCCAGTCTTCGTTTATCCCGATCAAAATCAAGACCCTTTTTTCCTATCAGCTCACTCACTCTGCCTGCCGCGGCATGCGTTTGAAATTCCATCTGCCACAACCTGAATTTAGCGTGAAGATATCCCTGTACAAAATAGGCATCGTTATCCTGTTCAGCAAAGACGTGAGGCACCAGGCGATCATCAAAATATACATTTACTTTTCCTTTTAATTGCGGAAATGAAAGGTCTTCTGAAAAATTATAATCTGAAGATTCCGCATTTTGCCAAACGCCACTTTGCGGCGCCAATAATTTACCGAGAG
>JALZAJ010000501.1 GCA_030948465.1 Bacteroidota bacterium | reverse complement strand
GATAGTTTCTTTAAAAGTTCGTAAATATTTTTTATACCAATTTTGTTTTGCCATTCGAACGGGCCGAAAGGATAGTTAGTGCCTAATTTCATAGCAAGATCAATTTCATCTTTTGTGCTTACCTCTTCAGCCAACGCAAAATAAGCTTCATTAACAATCATGCTTATTACTCTTGGTGAAATTAATCCTGGTTCATCTTTTACAAATAAGACGTCCCAGCCCAGTTCTTCGAAAATTATCTTTGCGGCCTTATCATCATTTGTTGCCACCTCCCAAACCGGCCTCTGTAAAAATCCCGGCCAGCCATTGACCCGGCTGTAATTATAAGGCAGATTCAGTTGGGCCAATGTGTCAATAACGGAATTAATAAAAACCGGTTTGCCCGGAAATTCCTTAGATGTACCGGAAGAAATATCATTAGTTAATAAAAATATTGCATCAAATAGCTCATAATTCTTAACGTCTGAGATACGTTTAACAAAAACTAAATTCGATTCACTTCTGGTATTCTTATCTTTAATCTCAAGCGTTTGCTGCTCATTTGCCGCAATAAGAACCTGCATATTAAATTTTTTGCAAAAATAGGTTTGTTAGTTGATGGAAAGTTTTGCAATTTTAATACCCTCAATAAAATAGCCACATGAATAAACAGATCATAAACACTAAAAAGGCACCTGAACCCATTGGTCCTTATAGTCAGGCAATAAAAGCGGGTAGCTTGCTCTTCATTTCCGGCCAGATAGCTTTAATACCGGGAACCTCTGAACTAAGAACAAACGACATCCGGGAAGAAACGAAGCAAGTAATGAACAACCTGGCCGCCATTCTTGAAACTGCAGGACTTGAATTTTCAAACGTCGTTAAAACAACAATTTTTTTAAAAGATATGGATTTGTTCCCGGCGGTAAATGAAGTGTATGGCCAATTTTTTGATTCAAATTTTCCTGCCAGGGAAACTGTTGCAGTGAAAGGATTACCTAAAGACGTGAATGTAGAAATAAGTATGATCGTATCAGAATAATAAAAAGGGAAAGTTGAAAAGCCAGGTAATAATAACATCCAAAGTACACAATTATTTAATTGACGCGTTGCAGCAGAAAGGCTATTCTATTTTGCACACTGAAAATATAAGCTATGAAGAGTTAAGTGTAATTATAAACCAGGCCGATGGCATAATAATAACGAGCCGTTTGCGTATTGACAAAGCGCTCATTGATAGAGCCACCCGGCTGAAATGGATCGGTAGATTAGGCAGCGGAATGGAATTAGTTGACGTAGAATATGCCAATTCTAAAGGGATAAAATGTGTAAGCAGTCCCGAAGGAAACCGGAACGCCGTTGGTGAGCATGCTCTTGGATTACTTTTAAATCTCACTAATAAAATAAGCTCCAGTTACGAAGAAATTAAAGACAAAAAGTGGATACGAAACGCTAACAGGGGAATTGAGCTCAACGAAAAAACAGTAGGAATTATCGGGTTCGGAAATACAGGCGCCGCCTTTGCTAAGCTGCTTTCATCATTTGATCTTACCGTTCTGGCGTATGATAAATACGTTTATGGATTTGGAGCCGGCCATATTAAAGAAGCCAATTTTGAGCAGGTTTGCCGGTATGCTGATGTAATAAGTATGCACGTACCTCTTACTGACGAGACCGAATATATGGCAAATGAAAAATTTTTTAATTCACTGGAACGATCTCCATTTTTTATATCTACATGCAGGGGAAAAGTAACGGATACTACGGCTTTGATAAGCGCTCTTAAAAATAAGAAGATCGCAGGAGCGGGCTTAGATGTTTTGGAAAATGAAAAACTGGATACATATACAAAAGAAGAAAATCATCGATTGAACTGGTTATTATCCCAGCCGAATGTAATTATTACACCGCATATTGCCGGGTATAGTGTGGAAGCATTTTATAAAATGGCAAAAGTTTTGTTTAAAAAGTTACAGTTAGAATAAGATTTTCAAAAATTAATTATATTTGTAGCTATACAACGCCTCAGTAAAAATGGGGCGTTGTATTTTTTTTAATTTACCCTAAGAAAATGATCACCGTTAAAAAAATGAGGTTATGAGCCAGATTAATTACGTAACGCAAGAGACGTTTGAACAAATGAAAACAGAACTTCAACACATGAAAGGAGTTGAAAGGCCTGCAGCATCCAAAGCAATAGGAGAAGCCCGCGAAAAGGGCGACCTGAAAGAAAATGCGGAATATGATGCAGCTAAGGAAGCACAGGGAATGCTGGAAGCTAAAATAAAACAACTGGAAGGTATTATTGCTACAGCAAGAATTGTGGATGAAACTACCATCGACACAAGTAAAGTTTCTATCCTGACCAAAGTGACCCTCACCAATCTTGCAACCAAAAAGCAGGTCACTTACCAGATCGTATCAGAAAAGGAGGCGAATCTGAAACAACAAAAAATTTCGGCGGCGTCTCCTATTGGCAATGGATTACTGGGTAAGGCTGTTGGTGAAATTGCAGAAATCAAGGTTCCCGCAGGACTGATAAAATTTAAGATCGAGAGCATATCGGCATAGTTGCCCGAGATTTTTTTCTTCCCATTCATTATATTTTTTTTAAACGGACTAAACATTTTTCAATGACAATCTTTTCAAAAATAATTGCCGGCCAAATCCCTTCGTATAAAATCGCGGAAGATGAAAAATTCTTCGCATTTCTGGATATTTATCCGTTGGTTGAAGGACATACCCTGGTAATACCCAAGCTTGAAATTGATAAATTTTTTGATGTTCCCGATGATTACCTGGAAGAGATATTTTTATTTGCAAAACCTATTGCCCGGGCAATTGAAAAATCATTTGATTGCAACCGGTGTGGTATAAGCGTGATAGGAATTGAGGTTCCCCATGCTCACATGCATCTTCTGCCCATTAATACCGCCGATGACCTGAACTTTACCAGGAGCAAAATGAAACTGTCTGAAAAGGAAATGAAAGTTGCGCAGGAAAAGATTTTAAATAATTTATAGCAAGTATTAGCGATTGATTGCGAAAACTAACTGACACGTAGCGGCAATAT
>JALZAJ010000050.1 GCA_030948465.1 Bacteroidota bacterium | reverse complement strand
CGTTTAGGCTTGTTTTTTTATCAGTGCTCTCTTTTCTCTTTCCTATTATTAGGGCACAACTTACGTTGTAATCTCCGGCCGGAAATTTCTTCAAATAGCTGCCTGGGATCACCACACTTCGCGGCGGAATATTGCCGCGGTATTCAATAGGCTCGCTTCCGCTTACATCAATTATTTTGGTTGATTGCGTGAGAACAACATTGGCACCGAGCACTGCTTCTTTTTCAACCTTTACGCCTTCTACCACAATACACCTGCTGCCTATAAAACATCCATCTTCTATAATAACCGGGCTTGCCTGCAAGGGTTCAAGAACGCCGCCGATACCCACTCCGCCGCTCAGGTGAACATTCTTGCCAATCTGTGCACAACTGCCAACAGTCGCCCAGGTATCCACCATAGTACCTTCATCTACATAAGCTCCAATGTTTACATAACTCGGCATAAGCACTACATTTCTGCCCAGGAATGCGCCATAGCGGGCAACAGCATGTGGCACCGCTCTTACACCAAGACTCTTATAGTTTTTTTTCAATTTCATTTTATCATAAAACTCAAATGGCGGCAGCGTGTAGGTCTCCATGGGCTGAATGCCGAAATATAAAAGTATCGCCTGTTTTACCCATTCGTTTACTTTCCAAACCTGGCTGGATTCTTTATTGTAAAGCGAATCACTTACGGGCTCGGCTGTACGCAGTTCGCCTTCATCCACTTTATCTATTACATTTTTTACTGCATCCGTATATACTTCATCCTTCAAAAGTTCGCGATTATTCCAGGCTTCATTGACCATTTTTTGCAAATCCATTTTATTTTTTTTTGCAAACATAAAGGAGCCAGCCCAAGCGGTAAAATCAATTTTTTATCACGAAAAAATCGCATGCGAGAATAACGGCTATCTTATAATCAAATTCACGATAAATGTCAATGCTTAATTTATTTTTATCTTGCTGATGACAAAATTTAAAAATGAAAATACTGGTGCGGCTTCCAAACTGGCTCGGTGATATGGTTATGAGTGTTGCTTTTGTAAAGCAGCTTGACGAGGCTTATCCCGGTGCAGCGATCTCAGTAATTATAAAAGATGGGTTGCAAACATTGATCTCTTATTTTCCTGAAACAAAGCACCAGTTTATTTTTTCCAAAAAAAAATACAAAGGATTGAAAGGCGCTTACCGGTTCGGCAAATTAATTGCTTCCAAAGAAAAGTTTGACCTGTTTTTTTGCCTCCCCGATTCTTTTTCCGCAGCCTTCATGGGATACGCAACCGGCTCCCGGCAAAGGATTGGTTACAAAAAGGAATTCAGGAATATATTATTAACGAAGGCTTTCAATAAAAGAAAAGATATTCACCGGGTAGAAGAATATGTGGATCTGCTTACATTTTTTTCGGGTAAAAAATTAAGCGCTCCATCCGTGCAATTAAAGGCTGAGAAAAAAGAAAATGAAAAGATAATCGTGAACATAAATTCTGAAGCCACTTCCCGCCGGCTTCCTGCTCAAAAAGCCATTTCACTGCTCAATAACTTACGGTCGCGAACTGCCCATGACATTCTTCTTACCGGTTCACCTTACGAAAAAGAATTTGTTCAAAAGGTATATTACGCTCTTGATAATAAGACGAACATTTACCCTATAGCCGGCACAACAAATCTTGATGAGCTTGCCGGTATTATTTCAAATGCCAAAGTGGTTCTATCCACTGATTCCGGAGTTGCACATTTAAGCAATGCCCTGGGAGTGCCTACTGTTGTGTTGTTTGGCGCCGGTGATGAAAATAAAACTGCTCCCTTCAATAAGGAAAAATGCACCACGATTCGCCTCGGGCAATTGTCGTGTGAGCCTTGTGAAAACAATACGTGTAAACGATTTGGAACTCCTAAATGTCTTACACTGCTAAGTGAAAAGATGATCATAGACGAAGTTTTAAAACATTGCTGACAATGAACATGGAAAACGATATACAGGAAGCTGCAAAAATTATTTCCACCGGTGGAATTATTTTATATCCCACAGATACCATCTGGGGAATTGGATGCGATGCAACAAACGAAAAAGCAATAAAAAAAATATATGCGCTGAAGAAAAGAGATGAAAAAAAATCAATGATCATTCTGTTAGCAAGTATTAAAGAAATTGACACGTATGTATCGGCGCCTTCAAAAAAAATTCTTGATTTTTTATCAGTGCAAATGAATCCAACCACTGCAATTTTCGAACATGGAATTAATTTGCCGAAATCACTCATCAATAGTGATAACACTATTGCAATAAGAATTGTAAAGGATCCGTTTTGTCAATCGCTTATCCGTGCATGTAAGGTGCCTTTAATTTCCACCTCGGCAAATGTTTCCGGCAAAAGATACGCGGCTAATTTTAATGAAATAAGTGAAGAAATAAAAAAAGGCGTGGACTATGTGGTACGGCATCGCAGAAATGATTTTGCCAGTAACAAACCATCATCGATTATAAAACTCGACGGTCATAAAATTGTAACCATACGATGAGATTAAAAGGCAAAGCCTACACCCAACTGAAAAGAGCTTAGTTTCCAGGTATCACTGCTTCCTACATTATCGATGTTGGTTGTGCCGCCCACAAACCTTCCATATGCGCGGAACTTTAAAATATGCAGTTGCAAACCCCCGACCACTGAAATATTTCCTGATTTGAAAGCATCTTTTCCATTTTGTAACAGATCCTTATTCTGGTCGAGCAATAAACCAAACTGAGGGCCCGCCTGAAGCGACAAGACCTTATCAATTTTATAATCGATAAGAACAGGAATGCTTAAATAATGAAGTTGAATCTTGCTGATCGTGCTGAAGTTGGGATATATCTGGCGAAAGTTAGTGGCTGTGTCTGTATTAACCTGGCTAAATAATACCTCCGGTTCTATGCCCCATTTTTTTCCACTGATTGTTGCAAACACGCCCGCATGATAGCCGAATTGGAATTCATCTTTAAAAGATTTGCCATAGATTTTAGAAAGGTTGGCTCCAGCTTTCACACCGAAGTTAAACGACTGGGAAAAAAGCGACGATGAAATAAATAATAAAGCGGCAATGCTAATGAGTTTCGTTTTCATAAAGTTTTTTGTATTGTTTTTTCAATTAATATGCCAATGTAAGAATTAGAAAGTTATTCCAATATTAAAATTGAAAACCTGGGTGAACGTTTTGCCTGATGTTTTTGGCAAATAATAATCAAGGTAAACTTCTGGTTCAAAATAAAATTTTCCAATAGAATAATCCACATCGAGATCAAGCCCCACAGATTGTATTTCATATTTGCCCTTATCTGTTGAGGATTGAAACCGGCGCAGTTTCTTTAATTTTTTTTCACTGTATAATTTATACACCTGGGCGCTTCTTTTATGGCTCACTGAATACCCGTTTATCCCGGAAATAACTAATAGCTGAGGCGTAAACCTGATTGCATCATTCGTTGAAAGCAAGGTGTAAAGGTAGAAGTCATGTTCTATGCTTCCTGAAACTGAAAATGAAGAAATTTTTGTATTGGCAGTATCAACAAATTTTATGTGTGTCAGCCTGTTTTGAAGAAGCACACTTGTATCAACGCTAACAATTTCATTATAATTTCCTGCAGAGTAACCCGTTGACAGGCCTGGCTTAATCCATGTTTTTTTGAATAAAACACCTCCATAAATTTCATCATCAAACGGAGATACAGAGGAATTAAATGATTTACTTTTAAAATAGTGATTGTAAGATATGATGCCATCGGCAACTTTGCCTTTGTTATATGAAAAGGAAGGCGTTACTGCGTACTGATAAAAATTGGTTTTTCTATTTTGGCTTAAAAGAAAACCTGTAATAGATAAGCTCAGCCCGCTTTTGTGGAAATAGCCCGCGGATGGAGTGAATACAAGTGAGTTATTAGGTTCCAGGTTTTGGAGCGCTTTGTTATCGCCGTTCAGCAATCTGTTTCCTATTCCCATATTGATTCTGAAGTAACTATCGTTGTCATCGATTTGATCAATCATTTTTAAAAATTCGTCATTTTGAATCAGCGAATCCATGATGTGTTTATCGGAGGGCGTTTGCTGTCCGTACGATTTAGAAAATAAAAAAATACCTAATAAAAAATAAAATAAAGCTTTATACATACAGGTAATTAATTCAAAATTATTTTGCCGACAAGCGGTAAGAACTTTATGATAATAAAAATGGGTTGAAGTTTAACAGCATCATCTCATAAACGCGAACAAAAGTAAAATTATTTCGAGAAGCGGAAGCTTTAGTGCTTTCTAAGTGTTTCGTACTCCCTGTGTTATAAATTCTCTCGGCGTAATAACCTACCTTTGCGCATCAAAAAAAAAATAGAATGAATGCATTTGAAGGCCTTGGCCTGAATGAAAATCTCGTAAAAGCAGTTACCGATCTTGGCTTTGAAACTCCCACACCAATACAAATGAAGGCTATTCCTATTCTTTTATCAGGAACAACTGATTTTGTAGGACTTGCTCAAACAGGAACCGGAAAAACAGCTGCGTTTGGATTACCCTTATTACAACTTACAGAACCCGAAAATAAATATCCGCAAGCTTTGATCGTATGCCCGACGCGTGAGCTCTGCCTTCAAATTTGCAATGACCTGCAGGATCTAAAAAAATATTCGAAGAATATAGTTGCCGAGCCGGTTTACGGCGGCGCATCGATTGTAATGCAAATTCGCGCTTTAAAAAAAGGAGTGCATGTGGTAGTGGCAACGCCGGGGCGGCTTATCGATATGATAGAAAGAAAAGCAATTGACCTGCAGAAAGTGAAATATGTGGTGCTTGATGAAGCGGATGAAATGCTGAACATGGGCTTCCGGGACGATATTGATTTCCTGCTTAAGAATACGGTGAACCGTGAAAGTATATGGCTTTTCAGCGCAACTATGCCGGCAGCGGTAAAAGCTATTTCAAAAAATTTTATGAGAGATCCGCAGGAAGTAACTGTGGGCAAAAAAAATACAGCCAATGTAAATATCGATCACCAGTATTTTATTACTCCGGCGCAATCGAGATACGAAACTTTAAAAAGGTTGGTTGATTTTAACCCCGGCATATATGGAATAATTTTTACCAGAACCAAAGCAGATGCACAGGAAATAACGGAGCGGCTCGTGAAAGAAGGTTATGATATTGAAGCATTGCACGGTGATCTCACGCAACAGCAGCGGGATAAAGTAATGCACCGCTTTCGCCAAAAAAGTATTCAATTATTAATCGCGACCGATGTAGCCGCAAGAGGCATAGACGTTGAAGGAATAACCCATGTAATAAATTTTGAGTTGCCCGACGATATTGAAGTTTATACTCATAGAAGCGGTCGTACCGCAAGAGCCGGTAAAAGCGGTATTTGTATTTCGATTTGCCATAGCCGAGAGGCATACAAAATTAAACAGCTTGAAAAAATGACCAATGCCCATTTTCACAAACTGGATATTCCCAGTGGAAAAGATGTATGCCGCAGGCAATTTTTTCATTTTATGGATAAGCTTATCGAAGCAGATACTTCTCACGGTGATTATGAAACGTATATGCCCGACCTGCAAAAGAAATTTGCGGATATAAGTAAAGAAGAAGTATTGAAAAGGGTTGCTGCTCTGGAGTTTGACCATTTTCTAAAATACTATGAACATGCGGATGACCTCAATGCAAGACAAGACTTCAGGGAACGCAGAAATGATCTTTCATCTACTAACAGGAACCAGGGAGGAAGAAGAGAAAGGGAAAGAAATACCTACCCGGGTGATAACGGTTATACTAAATTATTTATAAACCTGGGCTCAAAAGATGGATTTTATAAAGCCAGCTTTTTACAATTTATTCTTGACGAGAGCGATCTTAAAAAAGATGTGTTGGGCAAGATTGATCTGAGAGAAATGAATTCATGGGTTGAAATAGATAAATCAGTTGCAGGCAAAATGATTAAAAGTATAGATGGCAAAAATTATAATGGCCGTCAAATAAGAATGAACGAAGCAGACGGAGGACAATCAGGAAGAAGCCCGCGCGAAAGCAAAGGCAGAAAGCGCATACCCGTTAGGGATAGGAGATAACAAATACAACGGCATATTCTTAAATCCGCCCAGGCACATATATATAATTACGATTCCACTACCGGCAGTTCGACATAAAAAATAGTCCATTCCCCTTCCTTTGTTTCAAACCATATCCTGCCGTTCATTTTTTCTACGATGCCTTTGCACATGGCAAGCCCCAGGCCGGTTCCGGATGTTTTAGTGGTAAAATTTGGCGTAAATATTTTATTATACATTTCAGACGGAATTCCTGAACCATTGTCTTGTATAGACACAAGAGCTTTATTTCCATCAAGCGAACTATTTATTTTTATTAATACTTTCCGGTATTCAGGAACCGATTGAACCGCATTTTGAAGAAGGTTAGTAAATAGCCGGTTGATCTGTGTTCTATCTCCCTCAATCAGCAATTCATACGGATACAAATTTATAATTGTTTCTAATTTTCCATTGGTTGAATAGAGCGTCGTTACATTTTCAAGGGTGCGATTTACATCAAAGAGTTGGTTTCTTGTATTACCTATATTGGCAAATTGCGCAAAGTCGTTGGCAATTTGCGAAAGATGTTCAATCTGTTCCAGTAAAATATTTGCTACATACAAAGAAATACTTTTTACCTCGGTAGAATTGTTATCGATGGCTCTTTGCAGGTATTGCAGATTAAGCTTCATGGGCGTTAGCGGATTTTTTATTTCATGTGCAACCTGCCTTGCCATTTCCCTCCACGCCCCTTCACGTTCACTCT
>JALZAJ010000477.1 GCA_030948465.1 Bacteroidota bacterium | reverse complement strand
ACTTTAGCTCCTTTTTTCAAAAATTCTTCAACCAATGCTTTGCCAATCCCGCCACTTCCGCCTGTAATTGCAATCACTTTATCTTTAAACATTCAATATAAGTTTGAACAAAAATAACAGAGATGCTTCTTTGAGAGAAAGAAAGTTTTAGGGATCAACGCCGTAATCTTTTATGACTTCAAAAAAATTTGTTCTCAAAAATTTTTACGCTATTTTTGCACTCCTTTAAAAATCACTCTGGTGGTTTTATAATGATTCAGTAGCTCAGTTGGTAGAGCATCCCGATTTTATCGGGAGGATTCTGGGAAGATAAAAAATTTGATTCGGTAGCTCAGTTGGTAGAGCAATACACTTTTAATGTATGGGTCCTGGGTTCGAGTCCCAGCCGGATCACAAAGCCTCAGTAATTGAGGTTTTTGCATTTATGGCCTACATGATATTTTATATTCTGAAAAATTAAAAAAACATTAAGTACCAGAGAAAGCCGGAGCAATGGGAAGCGTTGTATGGGTAAAATGCTGAAACGCAGCACTATCCTGATTCGCCCAACGAGTCACAATTTCGAAATACGATTTTAAGACCCGGAGAAACGTATCCATCTCACACGGTGTATAAATTTTCAGTGCGTAAATAATTTTATCAATATAAAAACCATAAAAAAGCAAAATGAAAAACAGGAAAAGATTTGAACCGGTTTGATTATTTTGGCCGCGGCCCCATGGAAAATTATTCCGACCGAAAACAAGGTTCTGATGTCGGGCACTACGCAAGCGCTAAGCCAGCAAATGGCGCCGTATGAAAAACCAATGGAGTGCGGCAATCACGAAGATGTTCGCTGGGCAAAGGTAACTTCAGCTAATGGGGTGCCTAACTATTAAGCAAGGCGATTCGTTCCTGCAGGTTTCTGCGCTTCCCTATAGCGATGAAGAAATGGAACCGGTAGAATATAAAATAGACTTGCCCGAAAGCAAAGGCACCGTTTTATGTGTTAGTCACAAAACATTGGGGTTGGTTCCAATGGTTGCGGGCCACACCCATTTGAAAGCTGTCGCATCTATACAAAGCCGGCAACGTTCAGTTATCAGATTCAGTTGATCAACAAAAAAGACAGTCCGCAAATGGATTGATCTAATCAGGAGTATCGCTATGCGTAGTGCGCAACTGCGGCTACGGAAGTATCCGGGGTGCTGGAATATAATTAGAGTCATGTTAAGTAGTGTTGATTTATCTCCTTGAACGTATGCAAGGAGATTGCTTCGCCGCCGCAAACTTCTTTTTATCGAATGCTCTATTCTGGACTTACCATGACGTGAGTAAGAGCGAAACGTCACTTACTTAGGGCTTGTTGTAACGGACCCTGCGCCATTATTATTTTTCTGCCAGGTGTCGTAGGCGGGTGTACTGCTTCCCAGCCTGGTATCCATATAAGGAGTTGATGGTGGCCTGGCTTGAACTGTTTTATGCACTGGCAAGGCCACGCTGGAGCTAATTACTTTATTAGCATTTGCGGAATCTTTCAAGGTAACGGAAGGTATCGTTTCAGCGCTGAGCTTAGTTTCAGGAAGCGTGGCAGTAATACTGGCCTGGTTACCAATGATGTTGGCATTTGCAACAGCAGGAGCAGAAATTGGTTTAGCTGTTAATTTAGTTTCCGGCCCGGGAGGGGGAGTATTTGTTTTCTCTGTTACTACGGGAGCCGGTGCTGTTTTAGCAACCGGTTGAGCTTGAGGAACCTGGTATATTTCAGGAACCGGGCTGGCTTTAGTGGCCTTGTTTGTATCTTTCTCTGCCCGGGGATAATATTTATCGAGTAATGGATGCTTAGATTCCTTTGTGGTTTGCGAATAACCCTGCAATGAAAATAACATGATGAATGGAATAAATAACTTCAGTATTTTATGTTGCATACAAAGCTGTTTTTCCTAAAGTTATTTAATATAAACTCATCAAATTGTTTTTAAAAGAAGTTTATAAAAAATTTAAATCTGATCCTTTCCGCACTCCTGGAAATTGTCTTTTTAAGGCAACATAAATTCTAATTATATTTGGGTATAAATGCTATAGATGCGTTCCTTCCATGTTATACTAATTGTATGGTGTCTGTTCATTTTAAATTCCTGCCAGAAAAAATTTGAGGAGCCCCGGGATGCGCCAGCCGATACCACTGTAATTTTTAAAGCGAAAATTAACACAGTTCCGTTTTCTGCTGTTTTAAGTGGCGCTTCAATAAGACCGGATAGTGTTATTTCTATTGCCGGTCAGTCAGCCGACGGGCAAACGCTTGCGTTTACCCTTAAAGATTCGGGAGTTCATGTGTATGATCTTGACATGAATAGTACAACAAACTTTTGTTCTTATGAAGATTCCAGGAACTATGCTTTTTCTACTAACCAGGGTTACAAACCCGGAGATGCGGGAGGAAAACTCTCCATTGTTTTATTGGACAGGGTTAAACGATTTATCAGCGGCACCTTTAAATTTACCGTGTATCGTGAAGATGATAATACACAAAGAACTATTACCGACGGAATTTTTAATAACATCCGATATTAAATTTACCGGAGGTAGGATAGTGTTGCAAAAAGCGATAATTTTTTTAAAAAAAATAGTTCAGATTACTTTCTTTTTTTTATAAAAGAAAGTAAATTAGTAATCGCGATTATTTCATTACCTCTTTACTTCAGAAATCTCTTTCCGGTATCTTCCTAAAAATCATTCTTCAATTCAGTTTATTTTTATTATTCCTCTGCTACCGCCTGAAAAAATTCCTTTTTTTATTACGTATGCATTGTAAGATAACTATAGGCATTATTTCTATAAACAGAAGATTGCAAAACTTCTATTTCCAGATTTTTCATTGCCGTAA
>JALZAJ010000428.1 GCA_030948465.1 Bacteroidota bacterium | reverse complement strand
AGGGAGATTTTCACGAGGCGTTGAATGTCGCCTCCGTGTGGGATCTGCCGGTTATTTTCATAATTGAAAATAATGGCTATGGACTCAGCACTCCGGTACGCGAACAATATCGCTGCAAAAACCTGGTGGATAAAGCGCAGGGCTATGGCATGCAAAGCATACAAATTGATGGCAACAACATACTTGAAGTGTATGAAACCGTTAAAAGCGTAAGAGAAAACTGTATAAAAAATCAACATCCTTTCCTGGTGGAGTGTATGACCTTTAGAATGCGCGGCCACGAGGAGGCGAGTGGCACAAAGTATGTTCCTAAAGAAATGTTTGCGCAATGGCTGCAAAAAGACCCCATCAAAAACTATGAACATTTTCTTATTGAAGAAAAAATTCTTACCAACCTAACCATAGCGGATATACGCAATGAGTTTAAAAAACTGATCAACCCCATTTCACCGGAAAACTCCCGGGTGGCAGGAGGAGCGAAACGAAATTTTTTTGGAAATGGAAATGACATTTCTGATAAAGAATTGAATGATGTTTATGCAAAACCTATAAAAAAAGTTAAAGAAGATTCCCAGGCAGGAAGCCATGTTTCCCCCGATGCGGGCGCAGGAGTTTCCCGCTTTGTAGATGCTGTTTCGCAAGGTCTTCGCCAGTCGATGCTTCAGCATCCGAACTTAATTTTAATGGGGCAGGACATTGCGGAGTATGGCGGTGCATTTAAAATTACAGAAGGATTTGTGAATGAATTTGGCAAGGAACGTGTGCGCAATACACCGCTTTGTGAGAGTGCTATTGCAGGCGCCGCTTTGGGATTAAGCCTTGAAGGGTATAAGAGCGTTATGGAAATGCAGTTTGCCGATTTTGTAACTGTTGGCTTTAACCAGGTCGTAAATAATCTTGCTAAAATTCATTATCGCTGGGGCCAAAATGCTGACGTGGTGATCCGGATGCCGACAGGCGCCGGTGTAGGTGCGGGGCCATTTCATAGCCAAAGTAATGAAGCATGGTTCGTGCATACTCCCGGGTTAAAAGTGGTGTATCCTTCAACTCCTTATGATGCGAAAGGCTTGCTGATCGCAGCAATAAATGACCCCAATCCTGTAATGTATTTTGAGCATAAGGCCTTATACCGGAGCATAACCGGACCATTGCCCGAAGAATATTACGAGGTGGAAATTGGCAAGGCCCGGCAAGTGCGTTCAGGCCAAGACGTTAGCATTATCACGTATGGAATGGGCGTAATCTGGGCTGTTGAATATGCGGATGCGCATCCGGATATTTCAATGGATATCCTCGACCTCAGGACATTGCTGCCGCTGGATTATAAAGCAATAAGAGCCTGTGTAAATAATACAGGAAAAGTGCTGGTGCTTCATGAAGACACGCTTACCGGGGGCATCGGCGGAGAAGTTGCCGCCTGGATTGCACAAAATTGTTTCGAATACCTTGATGCGCCGGTTATGCGTTGCGCATCGCTGGATACGCCGGTGCCTTTTAATATAGAACTGGAAAGAAATTTTTTGGCAAAAGCAAGGCTCGATGAAGTGATACAGAAATTAATTCATTATTAACGGCCGCGATCTATAAATACCGAAAAAAATTATAGCGATTAAGAAGACGTGAATGCTTATTTAAACCAGGCCAAACTGCCTTAGATGATGCATTGCATGCTTGTGAAGTAATTGAATATTCATTGCATAATCTAAATCTCCAAAAAAAGCATTCCCGGTTTTTAATTCAGGATTTGCAGCGAACACGTCAAAAAAATAATTCAATTCAGTTTGTAATTTATTGATGGCAGAAGCTATATCCGGTTGACGAAGAGCGATGCCTTTTTCGGGTATCAAAGGATTCTGTGTATTTTCTTTAAAAGGTATCTCACTCATTAAAAAATCTCTTGATTTCTGCAGCCGTTCGCCTTCATTTAATTTTGGTAAGATCAATTTGCCGCTTGCATTTTTTACAGCATCAGTAAAATGTTCCACCATTTGCTGTGCATTCATTATACCCCATTCCCCTTTTTCATCTCCATTCAGTTTTTTGAGAATCAGGATAAAATCATTTTTTAAAAATAGTTCCTTTTGAGTAGTCATTGTCAAATTGCTCTTCTCAGGAAGATTTTGTTTTTTTCATTCTTGAATCAATTTCCGTCACAAGTGCTATAAATATTTCATCCACCGTGCCCTCACCTTTTACCATAACTACTTTATGCGCCTTATTGTAATACTCTGCCACCGGCGCTGTTTTTTTATTATACTCAATTATCCGGTTGCGAATAACCTGTTCGTTAATATCATCGGTACGGCCACTCGTTTCTCCGCGTTTTACGAGGCGCTTTACGAGCTCCTCTTCGGTTACATCAAGAGCCAGCATTACATTAATGGAAGTATGTTTAAGTTCTAAAAGTTTATCCAAAGCCTGTGCCTGCGTAGAAGTCCGTGGAAAGCCGTCGAATAAAAAACCAACCGCACCGGAATTATCATCAAGAGCATAACTGATCATTCCAATAACCACTTCGTCTGGAACAAGCTGCCCTTTATCCATAAATTTTTTTGCTTCTAAACCCAAAGGTGTTTTACGGGAGATCTCACTTCGTAAAAGGTCACCTGTTGAAAGATGTTTTAAATGGTATTTGGCAATCAGCTTCTCTGACTGCGTACCCTTGCCACTTCCTGGCGGGCCAAATAAGATAAGATTAAACATACTTTCTTAAGACAATGTGAACGCCAAATATAATGGATGGATTTCGAAATTCCTTACCAGTGCAAATTATTGTGCTATTTGGAACAAAGAGAATTACATAAAAAACTGCTTACCAGCGATGGATATAAAAAAGTGAGAAAGACCAACAGGCTGTTTCTATGGTCTTCCTGTAAAAAGCCTTCGCAATAAGGCAACAATAAAAGTAAAAATAGCAGACCCAATTACAGCCCAGATTATAGGGAAGGGCTTTCCATCTATGGAGATTTCAAAAAAACGGGGAAGACCCATTCTACCGGCAACCCATAACCCTATATAGGCTCCTATGAATCCAACTATGATGGAAACCAGGCAGCCCCCCAAATCGTAGCCGGCAATCGATTGGCCAATACCTCCGCAAATGGCTGCAATTAAGAGCAATACTAAAAATCCGACTAAGGTCATAGTGTAAATTTTACTGAAATTTAAATTGATTTTTTTATAAGTCATAAAAAAATTCTTTTTTAAATCCATCACTGCAGATCATTATTTTATTTTATCAATTTTTGCACCAGCTTCTTCATCCAGAAACCAATGCAATTCACCCTTTTCAGGGTTTATTAATTGTGCCGGCAACACATCAGGCTCGTAGGGCCCATTAATTATACGATGCAATATTTCTGCCTTATTTTTTCCGGTCACCATAAAAGCGATGCAGGAGGCTTTATTTACAATGGTTGGCATTAGTGTAATGCGGTACATCTGCTGCTTTTCATTGTAAACTGCGTTTACCCAGTTTTTGTGATCCTCAATTACATGGGAATGGGGGAAGAGCGAAAGTGTATGCCCGTCGTCGCCGATGCCCAGTAAAACTAGGTCAAAACTATTGGGCGTATTATCAAAATAAGTATGCAAAATGTCTTCATACTCTTTCGCAGAAAAAACCGGTTCAATATCCACACGCATTTTATGTATTTGCGCCGCCGGAATATCAATATGGTTTAGCAAATTTTCATAAGCCATCTTTGCATTATTTCGATCATCATCAAATGGAACAGCTCTTTCGTCTCCCCAAAAAATATGCACTCTTTGCCAGTCAATTTTTTCCCTGTATTCTTTTGATCCTAATTTCTTAAAAAGCCCCTGCGGGGTTTCTCCACCTGATAACGCCATTGTAAAAAATTCCTGGTTTTTTAGCGTTGCCTTTATAAGGTCGCCTATCCATAATGCGAGGTCTTCGATTAATTTTTCTTTTGAATCAAATATTTTAATTTTCATTTCCCTTTTTTTCTTTTTATCGGCAATGTTGCCCAGTTATGGCCGTCTCTGGCAATAAGGGCTTCCGCATCTTCGGGCCCCCAGGAATCGGGTGAGTAATTTGGAAAATCCATCGGCTTGCGTGCTCTCCAAACATCAAGAATCGGCATTACTACTTTCCAGGCGGCTTCCACCTGGTCGGCTCTCATAAACAAAGTAGCACTCCCATCCATTACATCATACAAAAGTGTTTCATACGCTTCGGGGTCTTCTCCATTATATTCATCTTTATAATTGAAGATCATATCCACAGGATTAAGTATCATCGCCTGGCCGGGCCGCTTCGACTGGAACCGCAGGCAAATATCCATTTCAGGAGAGATACTTATCGAAAGCCTGTTTGGCCGCCACGTTTCAGCGGCTTCTTTCGGAAACGCAAACACGGGAGCAGGCTTAAACTGGATGGTCAAAGACGTGTTTTTTTCATGCAAATGCTTGCCGGTACGTACATAAAAAGGAACGCCTTCCCATCGCCAGTTATCAATATAAAATTTAACAGCCGCAAAAGTTTCTACATCAGATTCCGGCGCAACATTTTTTTCCTGCCGGTATCCCGGAACTTTTTCACCCTGCATCCAACCTTCGCCATACTGGCCCCGGGCGGCGTACTCCTGCACCTGTTCTTTGGTTATTTTACGAAGAGCATGCAGTACATCCACTTTTTTGTTCCTTATTTCATTAGCCTCAAAAGAAACCGGAGGTTCCATACCAATCATGCAAAGCAATTGCAAAATGTGATTTTGAACCATGTCGCGCAAGGCACCCGCGGTTTCATAATAGCCTCCGCGCCCCTCTACGCCTACTGTTTCTGCCGCACTTATTTGAACATGGTCGATATAATTCCTGTTCCATATCGGTTCAAATAAAGCATTAGCAAAACGTAAAGCAAGAATATTTTGAACTGTCTCTTTACCGAGATAATGATCGATCCGGAAAATTTGTTCTTCATCAAAATACTCACTTAACATCTGGTTCATCGCCATGGCGCTCTCAAGGTCATGACCAAATGGTTTTTCCACAACGATCCTGGTGCATTTTGTATCGGTACAGAATTGCAGCTTACCTAAGTTTTTAACGATGTCCGGGACAAGTTGGGGTGCAACTGCCATGTAAAAAAGAATATTTGGATGTACGCCAAATTCTGTTTCTTTTTCCCGGGTTATCTTTTCAATTTTTTTATATTCTTTTTCATCTTTCACATCCATTGGTAAATACCTGATGTGAGTTGCGAAATCTTTCCAATTGGCAGAAGTGCTTTTTCTTCTGGAAAAATTATCTATGCCTTCCTTTAAATGAGTTTCATATTCGTCATCCGGGTATGCGGATCGCGCAATACCTATGATTTCAAAATTATCGGGCATAGCTTTGTCAATAAAAAGATTAAACAATGCCGGATTTAATTTCCTGTAATTAAGGTCCCCGCTTCCGCCAAAAATAAAAATTAGCGTTGGAGGTAATTTCTTATAATCTAACATCAGTTTAGTTTGTATCTATTGGTTTAGTCGATACGGTTTCTGCAGAAGTTTCCCATTCACTATGAAAAATTCCTTCGACATCAATTCTTTGATAAGTATGCGCGCCAAAAAAATCTCTTTGCGCCTGGATTAAATTTGTTGGCAAAAGCTTTCTGCGATAGGCATTAAAATAATTAAGCGACGCCATAAGTCCGGCACAGGGAAAGTTGGCAAGAGCGGCCTGTGAAACCACTTTTTGAAGGCCATCTACTTTTTGCATCATTAGTTCTGCGATCTTTTTGTCGAGTAAAAGATTTCTCAACCCTGCATTTTCATAAGCTTTCTTAAAAAGGTCGAGGAGCGCTGACCGGATAATACAGCCTCCTCTCCAAACACTTACTACCTCAGGAATTGGAATATCCATCTTCAGCTCCACCGACGCGTCAGTTAGCAGCGCCAACCCTTGTGTATAGCTAATAATTGTAGCGAAAAAAAGTGCATCGTGCAACACGCCTTCGAATGCGGTACCTTCCATATCTATTTTTTGGTAACTTAAATTATACAGTGCAGCCGCTTCTTTACGTTCTTCAATAAGAGAAGACAAGTTGCGCATCATCACCGCTGAATCAATGGTTGGTATAGGCATAGGCAGATCGAGGCCTTCCTGCGATGTCCATTTGCCGGTTCCTTTTGCTCCCGCCTTATCAAGGATCATGTCCACCAGGTAATTGCCGGTTTCTTTATCATCCTTTCTGTCAAAGATCGCTGCGGATATTTCCAGTAAAAAAGAATTCATTTCACCACTGTTCCAATCTTTGAACACCCGGTGCATTTGTTCATTCGTGTAACCCAGTCCGTTATGTAAAAGATCATAGCATTCACTTATCAGTTGCATTATCGCATATTCGATGCCGTTATGTACCATCTTAACATAATGACCTGCGGCATCTTTACCCAGGTAGCCTACGCATGGCTCACCGTTTACTTTTGCCGCAACAGCTTTCAATATGGGTTCTATTATTTTATAAGCTTCTTTATCACCGCCGGGCATTATACTTGGCCCCTTTCGTGCACCTTCTTCGCCGCC
>JALZAJ010000303.1 GCA_030948465.1 Bacteroidota bacterium | reverse complement strand
GCTTTATCTTCAAATTTTTTGTAGAGGATGGGCATTTCTTTTGCCAGGTAATCCATAAATGAAATCAGTTTTTTAAGGCTGGCATTAAACTCTTTAGTTTTAGAAGGGCGCTGCTCGAGGATTTGCTTTAACAAGGAAGCAAAAAAATCCAAACCTTCCATCTGGGATTTTGTATCCTCCTGCCAGCGCATTACGCGGCTGCAAAAATATCTTTTACGGTCGCCGATTTTAGTTTTATATTCAATTTTTTCTAAAGTTAATAACTGATTCAAAGCCTGACTGGTAGCGCTTTTGCTAAGCGATAAGGTTTCTCTTATCTGGTCAAAGGTCATTTCCGGTTCATCATTAATTAACAGAAGGGCAAGTATCTTTGCCAGGGCGGGAGGCAAACCGCCTTTCTATAGAACGACAGCCATCTTTTCGAGGAGTTGAATTTGTTCTTTGCGCAATGTTATTTTGTCTGCCATAATTTTTGTTTGTATGCTTTAGAATGCACATATAAAAAAGTTTTTTTAGTTCTCCAAATACAGAACTAACTTTTTTTTAAAGGTCTTCGATTGGATTGACAATTTGACTACGTTTTTTCGCCATCAGACCCATTTGAAAGTCTTATTGCCACCTATAAAGATGTTCACAGTCGTCTTTTCTTTTAAAAATTAAACATTTTTATAATTAATCATTTTGGAAAATTTATTTTAATATCTACATCTTTGCACGCAAAAAATTTTATCAATCATTTTTTTAGAGGACATGATCAAAAGTGGAACTAATTTTTTAAGGAATGTTTTTATCCTGATAAACCTTTGCGTGGTTTTTTGCTACCTTCTCGTTTGTCTTCTTCCCTACATCAACACGGGCAAATATTGGTATCTCGCATTAACCGGCTTGCTTTTTCCACTTATTTTTTTCGCCCTTATTTTTTGCATTTTAGTTTGGGCATTTGCAAGGTCAAAATGGTTTTGGGTATCTTTTATTGTACTGCTTGCGGGTTTTCAGCAAATCCTGGCGTCTTTTGGTTTCAACCTGCCTAAGCATTTTGAACAGGCTAAAACTGCAAATACTTTGCGCATTTTACAATGGAACGTTTCTAGTTGGGATCAGGTCAATAAAGATAAAAAGAGGGCTAATTATCGCCAGGAAATGCTTGACCTGGTAAAAAGCCAGGATGCAGATATCCTTTGTTTCCAGGAATTTTATGAGCCGGTAATTCCGAACCTTCATCCATTTAATATTCCCGTGATCGCAAAAATGGGCTATCCATATTATTACTTCGTTTCCTCCTATGGCAGGGAAAATGATTTTAACAATGGGGTTATCATTTTTTCAAAATACCCAATGGTCGATTCGGCAAGTTTTAATTATGATATGAATTCCTCTGCGGAGCATTTAATTTATACGGATATAAAAGTGAACGATAAAATTTTCAGAATCATAACCACCCATCTTCAATCTGTAAAATTTACCCCTGATGATTACCAAAGTTTAAGTGAAATTAAACATACTAATAAAGAAGGCTTAAAGGACTCGAGGACGATTGTGGGAAAATTAAAAAGGGGCTACACCTACCGCTACAGCCAGGCTGAACTGGTACATGAGCAAATAGAAAAAAGCCCGTATCCTGTTATTGTTTGCGGAGACTTCAATGATGTTCCTAATTCAAATACCTATTTCAAAATAAAAGATGGCCTCAGGGATGCCTTTTTAGAAAAGGGTTTTTTTATTGGCAGAACATTTCGCTTCATTTCACCTACGCTTCGTATTGATTATATTTTGACTGATAAAAAGTTTTCCGTGGCACAATCACAAATAATTCATGTGCCTTACTCCGACCATTACCCTGTGGAAGCAGACCTGCCATATTGAACAATTGATCTCCTTTTTAAGCCATATTATTCCCTCTGTTAATTAATGCCTGCCATTCATATAAAAACAATTGCAATCTGCTCTCCTATCATTTAGTTTTATTTCCTAAAATATATTTTATGCAAAGCAAAATTTATCTGTTCATCTTGTCATTAGGTTGCCTTTTTACTGCGACCGCTCAAAACCTAACGGTGCCGCCTAATGGCGGAAATAAAAAAGCCTCTGTAAGTGAACGTATCGGAATCACGGATGTAACTATTAATTACGACCGGCCCGGAGTAAAGGGCCGCGAAGGTAAAATATGGAATGGTTTGGTTCATACCGGTTTTACAGATCTTGGCTTCGGAACCAGTAAGGCGGCACCATGGAGGGCCGGCGCTAATGAAAACACCACGATAACCTTTAGCACGGATGTGGAAGTGGAAGGGCAACCGTTAAAAGCGGGAACGTATGGCTTTTTTGCAGCGATGGGAGATGGTGATGCCACACTTATTTTTAGCAATAACTCCACTTCATGGGGATCTTTTTTTTACGATCCCAAAGAAGACGCGTTGCGAGTGAAAGTAAAAACGGAGCCGATCAATGAAAGTGTGGAATGGCTTAAGTATGAGTTTATGAATGAGACGGAGAACAGCGCCACCATTGCCCTGATGTGGGAAAAATTAAAAATTCCGTTTAAGGTAACGGTTGATTATACTAAAACGCAATTAGCCTTGTTTAAAAATGAATTAAGGTCAAAAAAAGGTTTCACGTCCGATGCCTGGGTGCAGGCGGCGCAATTTGCGGCGGCTAACAATGATCTCGCGGATGCGCTTGCATGGAGCGATTATTCTATTAACGGCGTTTTTGTTGGCCAAAAAACTTTTAATACATTAAGTACAAAAGCCATGATCCTGCAAAAGCAAGGTAAAAATGATGAAGCGGATGCAATAATGAAAGAGGCGCTGCCATTGGGAACCGTGCTTGAAGTGCATCAATACGCGAGACAATTGATCGCAGAAAAAAAACCAAAAGAAGCGCTGGAAGTTTTTAAAATGAATGCGCAAAAATATCCGGGACAATTTACCAATGATGTCGGATTAGCAAGAGGTTATTCAGCAAACGGAGATTATAAAAATGCGTTGAAATATGCAAAAATTGCATTGCCTTTGGCACCTGATAAAGTCAATAAAGATTCAGTGGCGAAAATGATTGAGTTGTTGAGCGCGGGGAAAGATGTTAATTAAAAATTTAAAAAAAATTATTTATGCAAACAGGCCGGTCTTTGAACCGGCCTGTTTATTATGTTATTGAATAATTTAAGAATCGGGTGCATTGCTTTTTATGCTCTGATGAAATACGCTCAATAAAATCAGTGCTTTGATTTCTTGCGCCGTAAAATCTTTTGAAGCGTTTCCACCGCATCGAGCACCGCTTCTTCAAAACTCGATGCACTCTTTTTTACAAAATCATCATAGCCGGGAACTACCAGCCTTATTTCGCATACTTTATTGGTTTGAATTTTAATATCATCGGCAAAAAGAGTGACTTCAGCGCTGAGTATATTTTCATTTTGATGAAAAAGCTTTCCCACTTTTTCTTCTACAAATTCTTTAAGTTGGCTGCTTGCTTTAAAATGCAATGATTGTAAGTTGATCTTCATGGTTAATTTATTTTATGAGACTTATAGAAATTATTATTACTAATTTTTATGGTACATTTTCTGAAATGCTATTAGCAATAATATAATTTATTAAACTGACAATTTTCATTTTATATATTTTTTATAGGTTTTATAAATGTCCTCCAATGAAGCGATATAAATACTGCGTCCATGGGTACCAATCACAATTTCTTTCGCCTTTTTTTGTATAGCAATGTCATGAACCGGCACAGAAGGAAGGTTATTTCCCAAAGTCATAAATGTTTTACCCCTGTTGAAAGAAGCATATAAGCCGTTATCACTACCGAGATACAAAATATCCCCGTGCTCCGGATCTTCACGAATTACATTTAACGGTCCTGAAGGTAAATTACCTCCAAGCAGGTTCCATGTTTTTCCATAATCTTCGCTTACATAGAGCCAGGGCGTAAAATTATCATTGCGATAGCCGTTAAGAGTCACATACACGCGCCCT
>JALZAJ010000376.1 GCA_030948465.1 Bacteroidota bacterium | reverse complement strand
AAAATAAAAAGACCCGGATTTCTCCAGGTCTCCTATTTCATATTTATTAAAAAAATTAGTTCGCAAACTTTGTATCCGCTGCATCATATTTGTCCTGGTAAGCCTTTACCTTATCGTTTTGATTTAGGCTTTGATATACTTTCTGCATAAGATTAGCAATTGATTTATAACGTGATTTATCCGCCTTTTTATTTCCGGATTCTAATGCCGTAAGCGCTTTCTCACCATAAGGAATGGCTTTGTTAAAATTTGCTTTAGACTCAGCATTCAGATCAGCTTTCCTTTTTACATCTTCGGGCTTGGCGCCTTTAATTTTATTTGCTGAATCCCTGGTTTCAATGCCAAGGTTGTAGTAATACTGCGCGTATAACCAATTGTTGTTTACATCAGTTGGATTTATTTTATAAGCAGATTCTACTTCGTTACCCAAAGTCTTCATCAGGGCTTCTTTGTTATTTATTACCGTGCCCTCATCACTATTATACAGGTAACCAAATATATCGTTAGCATAGTTAAAATGATAAGAAAGACTGTCAGGATGCTTCGCTATTAGCTCATCATATTTTTTGAATAAGCCAGGCTGATTTTTTTGCTCCCTGTAATAATCCATTTCCACCAAATTGAAATAGTCGTCATTTGGAAAAAGTGTTTTTCCAAAATTCGCATATTTTTCCATATTAGCTTCGTCTTTCGCCTCTTTATAATGCAGCGTAAGCCATTGATAAGGAATTTCAAAACCTGCCGCATTACCCTCACTTGTGCCCTTAATATTTGCATCCGCCAGTTTGGTAAAATATTTTACAGCTTCCTGGTCGTTCTTGGCATTGAGTGCCGCTTTTCCAATATTTAATACCAGGGTTGTATCAATCTCGCCTATCGTTGCATATTTCTTTTTATTGATGTACTGGCCAACATCGTTGGCTTTAATAAAAAGTTTCATTGCGTCTTCATAACCCCCTTTGCTTCCTGAAGTGGCAGCATCGTTAAAGGCTTTTGCACCGGCTTCATAATACCCGCTATACAAATTGAACAAGGCTTTGTACTGATCCTGAATGGCCATAATCGCCACTTTTTTATCCGCGGAATCGGCGACTGCCTTTTTAAAAGCCTCAAGTGCCTCATCCCTCGCATCTCCGGTTACCAGGTTTTTGTATTGATCGGATGCGGCAATGTCACCATATATTTTTGCTTTCCAATAATTAGCCTCACCGTTTGCAGGCTCTTTTGCAAGCAGTGCATCCACTTCCGTTTTAGCCTTATCGAGCTGTTTAGCATCGTAATAAGTTTTGACCTTTTTAATATCCTGAGCAAATATCAGCGATACGAAAAATGTAAATAGCAACGTAAAGAATAGTCGTTTCATTTTTATGTATTTATTGATTTTCAATGTCATTAAGCGAATCATTTAAATTTTCATCTTCTTCTGTGTTTTTATTGATATCACTTCCACCTTCATCTTTTATTTCATTGTTTGTGTGTGGATTTTCTTCGTCAGTTTGCTTTTTGCCAACATCGTCCGGATTAGTTTCTCCAACAGTTGCTACAAGATTTACTTCATCAAGATCATCTGCTTCTTCATGTTCCGAAAGATTAGTGATGGCAGCTATTTCATCCCCATCATCCAGTCTTATTAGTTTAACTCCCTGAGTGGCTCTTCCTGCTTCGCGAATCGTAGCAATTGAGGTGCGAATCGTAACTCCGGATTTACAGGTAATCATGAGATCTTCTTTTTCATTCACACATAAAAGTCCGATCAGCGAACCGGTCTTTCCGGTTACATTGATAGTTTTTACTCCTTTGCCTCCCCTGTTAGTAATCCTGTATTCTTCAACCGCAGTTCTCTTACCATATCCTTTCGCACTTACAACAAGAATACTTACCTCCGGATCATCACTATTAACACAAATCATACCAACCACTTCCTCGTTCTCTGCATCAGTAGAAATTCCAAATACACCGATAGCGCCTCTTCCTGTTGGGCGAACTTTGGTTTCCGGAAAACGGATCGCCCTGCCGCTGCTCACAGCCATCATTATTTGTTTGTTGCCATCGGTTAAGCAAGCTTCCAGCAGTTGATCTCCTTCATTAATTGTGATGGCATTTACACCATTCTGTCTCGGCCTGGAGAAATCTGCCACGCTTGTCTTTTTTATAATTCCTTTCCGGGTACATAACACGATGTAATTGTTATTGATGTATTCTTCATCCTGTAAATCTTTTATATCGATGATCGCTCTTACTTTATCATCGGGCGGAATTTGCATAAGATTTTGCAATGCTCTTCCCTTGCTTTGTTTGTCCCCTTCTGTAATTTCATAAACCTTCAGCCAAAAGCATTTTCCTTTTTCAGTAAAAAATAAAAGTGTGTGATGCGTAGAGGCTACAAATAAATGTTCAATATAATCTTCCTGGCGTGTGCTGCTTCCTCTTGCGCCTCTGCCACCACGGCGTTGCTGCCTGTATTCAGTGGCCGATGTTCTTTTAATATAGCCAAGGTGAGAAATAGTAACTACCACATCTTCTTCTTCAATAAGATCCTGCATGCTTATTTCATCGGCTAAGTAGGTAATTTCTGTTTTACGTGCATCGCCAAATTTTTGTTTTATCTCATCTAATTCATCTTTAATTATTTGAAAGCGCATACCCTCATTACCAAGAATTTCTTTCAGCCGGCCGATCAGGTTCATTATTTCTGCATGCTCATCTTTAATCTTATCCCTTTCCATACCGGTAAGGCGCTGCAATCTCAGTTCCAGTACCGCCTTTGCCTGTATCTCGCTCATTTGAAAGTTTTCAACCAGTCCTTCTTTCGCAACATCCGGCGTAGAAGAATTCCTGATAAGCGTGATCACCTCATCAAGATGATCTAAAGCGATGAGATACCCTTCTAATATATGAGCTCTTTCTTCCGCTTTTTTTAATTCAAATTTTGTTCTCCTCACTACTACCTCGTGCCGAAACTCGACAAACTCTTTTATCAGGTCTTTGATATTCAAAATCCTCGGCCTTCCTTTTACCAACGCAACATTATTGATCCCAAATGAAGTCTGCAGCTCGCTGTGCTTATACAAATGATTGATAACAACCTGTGCAATCACATCCTTTTTTAACTCAACAACTATCCGGGTTCCTTCTTTATTATTACTCTCATTATTAACATCAGAAACCCCTTCGATCACCTTATCATTTATAAGGTGTCCGATCTTTTCCGTAAGTGTATCCCTGTTTACCTGGTAGGGAACTTCCGTAATTACTATTTTTTCTTTTCCATTCTTTGTGGTTTCCACGGTCACTTTTCCTCGCACAACCACTCTTCCCCTGCCTGTATGAAACCCGGCTTTTACGCCTTCATAACCATGTATAATGCCGCCTGTTGGAAAATCAGGGGCTTTCACAAATTTTATTAGTTCATCAATAGTTATCTCCTTATTATCAATGTAAGCGATACAGCCATCCACAACTTCCTTTAAATTGTGCGGCAGCATATTGGTTGCCATACCCACCGCAATTCCGCTGGAACCATTTAGTAATAATTGGGGAATACGGGTAGGTAATACCGTGGGTTCCTTGGTAGTGTCGTCATAATTAAGCTGAAAATCTATGGTATCTTTTTCAATATCATCGAGCATGGTTTCAGCAATTCTTTCCAGGCGCACTTCAGTGTATCGCATTGCTGCGGGGCTGTCGCCATCCTGGCTTCCGAAATTTCCCTGTCCGTCAACAAGGGTGTAACGCATGCTCCAATCCTGCGCCATCCTTACCATGGTATCGTAAATTGATGCATCGCCGTGAGGATGATATTTACCCATAACGTCACCGACTATACGAGCCGATTTCTTATAAGGCCTGTTGAAAAAATTTCCCATTTCATGCATACCGTATAGTATGCGACGGTGAACGGGTTTAAGTCCATCGCGTGCATCGGGTAAGGCACGGCCAACGATCACGCTCATTGAATAATCAATGTAAGCGGATTTCATTTGCTCTTCGATGTTTACGGGAATTATTCTTCCTCTTTCCGGGCCATTTTCAGGCAGTTGATCTTCAGTTGTTTCCATAATTTTTTACTATCGGCAAATATACTTTTTTAAAGGCTGTTTTCCTTAGCAAAAAGCAAGTTTTAGAGCATTTTTATTACCGTTTTTTCTGAAGGGTTGTGGAAAAGAAAATCACCCTTTTTTAAATTCCAACTTTAAAAAATGAAGCCACCATTTTTTCTTTTCTTTGTTACCATTTTAAAAAAGAATTAGTTGGGTGATCAGCTTAAATCATGATGCAAATAATTTTAAATGGGTTGCAAAAGGTTAAATCATTTTTTAGCCTGTACAAATAAAATAATCAGAGTAAATAAATTTAAATGAAGTTTATATTAATTTTCGGGGCAGGTAAATCTGCTACCAATCTTATTGAATACCTGGGTAAAGCCTGCGATGAAAATGACTGGAACCTGTTAGTTTGTGATTCCAATTTGCAATCAGCGCAATCTAAAATATCAGGATTTAAAAATGCGAAAGCCCTGTCAGCAGATGTAAGCGATGCGATGCAACGGGCATCATTAATACAGAAGGCTGATATAGTAATTTCAATGCTTCCACCGCATTTACATTTTTTGGTGGCCAGGGATTGCGTTGATCATTCCAAACATCTTTTAACTGCTTCCTATATCGATGATAAAATTAAATTTCTTGAAAAAGAGATCAAGGAAAAGAAGTTGTTGTTTTTATGTGAAATGGGACTGGATCCCGGCATAGACCACATGAGCGCTATGAAAATAATTGACCGGCTTAAAAAAAATGGCGGTGAAATAATTTCATTTAAATCTCATTGCGGCGGCCTGGTAGCGCCGGAAAGTGATGATAATCCCTGGCATTATAAAATTACCTGGAACCCCGGAAATATTGTTATGGCCGGATCATCCGGAGCAATGTATAAACGGGATGGCGAAACAGTGAAGCTCCTCTACGAGGATGTATTTGCCGATTGTACCGAAGTAGTTGTTCCGGAGCTCTTTGCCTTAGCGTGGTATCCTAACCGTGATTCGCTTTCATACGTTTCCACTTATGGCCTCGAAGATATCAATACATTTATCCGCACCACCTTGAGGGATCCTTCATTTTGCCGGGGATGGAATAAAATAGTGAATCTTGGCTTTACTAATTTAAATGATCATGAAATTATAAAAGAATGCAGCACCTATTCCGAATGGTTCAATAAAAAAGTCAATATTTTTTTTGCCGATAAAAAGCAGAGACCAGGCATCTCGCCGGCAGGCAAAGAAAAACTTTTGGATGTTGAGTTTACCAATCAATTGGACTATTTAGGAATGCGTGAAGATGTTGCTCTTATGGATGGATTTACCTCCTCTGCTTCGCTGCTGCAACATCTTCTGGAAACAAGACTTGCCATAACACCGGAGGATAAAGATATGGTGGTAATGCTTCATGAAATTGGCTACATGATGAATGCGGAAAGGAAAATGATCTCAAGCAGTCTTATTGTAAAAGGTACAGACCAGGTACACACTGCTATGGCAAAAACCGTGGGCTTACCCTTAGGCATAGCCGCTAAATTGCTTATGCAGGAAAAAATAAAGT
>JALZAJ010000367.1 GCA_030948465.1 Bacteroidota bacterium | reverse complement strand
ATCCAATAGCAAAATTCATCCTCGTGATCTTTCCCGCCAGCCTCTTTTTCAAAGGTAACATCTATTTTATGGTACGTATTGTTTTCAATAGTTGCTTCGCCGGTATATTTAAGATTGACAGCCGGCTCGGAAAGTTTATATGGCAACAGAACAAAGTAGGCTATTGCGTTCAGGCCATCTTTATATTTTAAGGAATCTTTTACCGTAAGATCTTGTTTGGTTCCATTTATTTTTCTTGTGAAGCCTTCATTGGTAAGTATATCATGTATCTCATTATTAAGGGAATCTTTTGTTGTGCGCTCATATAAAAAATTACCCCCATCCTGTTTAAGGTGCATTCTGAATTTTCTATAATCAAAAGATACATTCAGGTGCCTGTAATTCTTACCTCCATATACTTCAATACATTGCTCTATTATTTTGCTTGCCTTTTCATCATAAGGGCGTTTATTTTTGCAGGCAAATGACATAAAGAGTAATGAGGCAAATAAATAATATTTCAGCATGCGTTTTTTTTAGTCCTGAAATAAAAGAAGACTGTAATTTCTGACTTTTATTTCTACCTGCGGGCAGTTTATTTTTAACTGGTTAAAAAAATTTATGAATGATCTTATTAACTTATAGCAACGTGGCCATTCACAGAAAGTTTATGGCCATTCAAATCACTTACTGCTTTTTTGATAAGATATTTTGGGCATCGCTTGATGTAAGCGGGGAAGACAATTTCTCAATTTCCTTTTTTACTTTATTAATATTCATGCTTGCCATAAAAAATGTTTTATCAAATTTAGTATTTAGCTGTAAGATAACTATTAGAAAAATCACTAACCTCCTGCTTTAATGTGCCTTCCTATTCCATATTGCTTTGAAATTATAAACTCCTGAACCAATCTCACTTACTCCGTAACCATTTTCATATTTCACGTTAACAGCTTTCCCGCTTTCAGTTACTTCATTGTTTTCATTGGAAGGAATGTAAATTTTTGCTGTTGTATTTGCAGGGATTACCACATGCAATGAAAAATTATTTCCGGCTCTTTTCCACTCACTCACTATCTCTCCTTTTATTGATTGGTAGCTTCCCTTTGCCCAAGTCAAATCACCGGCAGGTTGTGGCTTGATAATTATTTTTTCAAAACCCGGCGCAGCGCTGTTGATGCCAAGTATAGAACGATAAAACCATTCGTCAATGGAGCCAAACATGGGATGATTTTGTGAAGGAAAATTTTCAGGATAAGCCCATGTTTCCCAAAGCGTGGTGGCGTTACTGTTAGTCATGTTGAGCCAGCCGGGATAATCCTGTTGCATGGCAATTTTATAAGCAGTATCACTCGCATTGTTTTCACGAAAAACATCGAACATCATCTTTGTAGAAAAAATTCCGGTGGCTACATGCCAGTCGTGACGGGCAAATTCATTCATCAACACTTTCCAGCTTGCATCTTTTTCAGGACTAAAGCAATACCACAAAGCAAAAATTTGTGCGCTTTGCGTGGCATTATCAAAACGGCCTGTACCGGTAACAAGAAACTTCTTTATAATTGAATTTTTAATTTGCTCTGCCAGTTTACTGTACTTTATTGAATCATCTTTTTTATTTAAAATACCGGCAAACTCTTCTGCCAATTTTATATGATGATAATAAAATGCAGCCGAGGTAAATGCTTCCGGTTTTGGGTCGAGCGCTTCGTGGTCGCTAATGCCCCAATACAATAATCCATCCACTGTTTTTGATTGAAGAAAATTTATTTGTTTAATAATCGCTTCATAATTTTCTTCGATAATCTTTTTATCGCCATAAAATTCATAAAGCTGTTTTTGCAAATAAGGAAATGCCAGTTCCCACCCTACAGGCCCTGAGCCATCGCCATAGCCCCTGTCATCAATTCCGGTGAATGGTGCAATTTCAGTAATACCACCTTCAGGCCGTTGTTCATTTGCAAAATCTTTGACCGCCTTTCTATAAAATTGCGACATGTCATAGTTGTACATAAAAGAATTTGCCGTTACCACCATGTCGGCACCATAGCCCATTTTCTCTCTTGCGGGACAATCGGATTGTACACTAAAAATATTGCTAAGAAATGTCCATTGAATTACTTCATGTAATTTATTTAATTGTTGATCAGAGCATTCAAATGTTCCTGTTCTTGCAACATCGGAATTCATACGGAAGCCCCTAATATCATTTAACGTTGGCTTTCCTGGCCATCCAGTAATCTCAACATATCTAAATCCATGAAAGGTAAAACGCGGCGACCACGTTTCTATACCATCGCCCTTACATATATATTCATCCTGTTGCCACGCCGTTTCAGGAGCGCCCGGGCCGCCGTTAATAACGCCTTTTTTTATTTGCGTCATTACTGTTGTGAGATAATTCAAATGACCGTCTTTAAAAAGAGCTTCCCCATAACGAAGAGAAATTTTCGTGCCTGCTGCTGCTTTTATTTTTATTTGTGCAACGCCGGCAAAGTTCTGTCCCATGTCAACTATGAAAGTATCTTTTGCCGGCTCGGTAATTTTTACTGGCTCAATTATTTTTGTTACTCTTATTGGAGGTTGCATTTGTGCAGTCAATGTTCCTGCCGGGCCTTCGGTAAATACCGCATTCTTCCAAACAGATTTATCAGCGCCGGCAATGCTCCAGTTTTTTTGTTCAAGGCGGGCATCATATTTTTCGCCGAGATAAACATTGTTATGTGTTACAGGGCCCGGCGCCGTGAGCCAGCTTTCATCAGTAACAATTTTTTCAATTGAGCCATCAGCATAGTGAATGTGCAATTCTGCTTTTACACACGGCCTGCCGCTTTGCTGGTAATTTCTTAAATCCCAACGGCCAAATAATTTTAATGGCAACGGATTCCACCATCCGTCTCCCAGCATAATACCGAGGATATTTTTATTGCGTTTAACCATCACAGTTATATCATATACAGCGTACAAAACTTCTTTGCGGTAGGTGGTAAAGCCCGGGTCAAGAACGTGGTCGCCAATTTTTTTGCCATTCAAATAAGCTTCGTAATATCCTAATCCGCTTATATATAATCTTGCGCTTGCAATTTTTTTATTTGCAGAAAATTCTTTTCTGAATAAAGGCATCCTGTCCTGCTTATAATAATCTTCATCTTTATCCGGATTTTTACTTCCATCATTTATCCATTTGGCGCTCCAGTCATTTATATTCAGCATGGCAGTTTCAAACCAGGCAGGCTTGCTCCATGCAGATGCAGTTCCATTTTCATCATACACTTTTACTTTCCAATAATATCGTGTAAAGGGTTGCAAAGGCTTACCGTTATATTTTATTTGCACGCTTTGTGAAGAAATAATCTTTCCGCTTGACCAAATTATATCGTTATTTTCTTGCAGCTCTTTTTCATCTTTACTTACCATTATTTCATAAGCAGTTTGTGTTTTATTTAGCTCGCGGGATGTGCAAGCCCAGCTAAAGCAGGGTTGCGCAACATCAATACCTAATGGATTTATAATGTATTCACACCTAAGCGCTGATAGCTGTAAGCCTGCTTGTGCAAAAGAAAAAATTTGAAGAAAAACAAAGACAACAGCTAAGAAAAGTTTCGAATGTTTTATTTGCATAAACTGTAACCGATTATTTGTAATAAAAAAATCTTTTAAACAAAAGCAGGTGCTTACAGGTAAATAATTGAATGTTATCTTCTGATTTTTTAGAATCACTTGTTTTTAAACCGGAAGATTCTGTGTTAAGATCTATTATAAAATGCATTTTTGTTCTTTTTATTTTTGAAAAATAAAAAAAGTACGGATCAAAAAAATAAAACGGATTGATTTTCAAAAAATGATTTTCAATTTTATTTATACAATGTGGTAACACTGCGCTGGTACTGCCGGCGGTTACGCCATCGAGGTCGTAACTATGCATTGCAATAATATCAGCATACTGCCGCTATGCAGGGTCAGCAGGGTCAGCGTGGTCATGCCTTCTACGCCCATCAGGTGACCAACATCTTCCGGTATAAATAATTTTATTGCAATTCCTTCATCATGAAAACGCTTGCCTACTACTTTTAAAACATCACGCAATGCATTTCCATCATACACGCATGAAGAATAAAATTGTGAAAACCGGGTTCATTTTGAATGCTCAATGCATAAATATCAATGCCCGTTGGTTGCTTAATAATTTTTATATAGGCCATACACATTTAGGCGAATCATCATACATGTTTGTTTTTAATTGGTTGGTGATTGTAGTAGGACTGGTTGTGTATGGCGGAGCAGAATTTGGTTTTGCGTTCCATTACAAATGACATTATTATATTTCATCCAGGTAGCCGGGCTCCATACCGATACAATTAATTTTTGCAAACCTGCATCATGCATTTTTTTAAGATCGGGTCGAACCTTCCTTTCGCAAGACGTTCTTGCAAGAAATTTAGTGAGACATTTGCGAGAAATTTCCAGAAAAGAATTTTCTATTCATCAGAATCATCCGGAAATTTCGTGGCAATCCCCTTGAAGAATTTTTCGTCCAGGGAGATTGCTTTGTCGACGCAAGTTTTCTCTAACCCAATAACTTATCCGGCTCCTTACAAAGACGTGAGAATACAGCATCTTTGCGTCAATGAGGTCGTGATACTTCATCCGTTAGCATCGTTGCCCCGGTGTCGCGCCGAAACCCTGCCCATATTGGCCGTAAAATTGTTGTAAATTTCAGATTTACAATTTTAACCCCCAAACCAATCGCTATGTCCTTTTCTTTTTCGGGAACAAAAATAAAACTGCTTTTTATTACCGCGTTAACCTGCTTTGCTATTTTTTATAGTTGTAAAAATGGCAATAAGGCAAGCACACAAACCAATACAGATACAACTTCGCAAAAAACTGATGATCTTTTCAAAAAATATAATCTTGATAAAATCGTTCTTCCCGCGGGCTTTTCTATTAATGTTTTCGCAAAGGCGGAAGGGGCGAGAAGTTTATGTGTATCGCCAAATGGGACGGTGTTTGTTGGAACCCAGGGTGCCGGCAAAGTATATGCGATAAGAGATGAAAATCATGACGGCAAAGCGGATAAAGTTTATGTGATTGCAAAAGATCTTAATACACCTAACGGAGTGGCATTTAAAGACGGAAGCCTTTTTATCGCAACTATTTCAACTATTTACCGGCTTGACAGCATTGAATCAAAATTGGATAACCCGCCGACACCGGTAATGGTCTATGATAAATATCCAACGGATAAGCATCATGGATGGAAATTTATCGCTTTTGGTCCCGACGGCAAATTATATGTACCCGTTGGCGCTCCCTGCAATATTTGCGAGCCCGACAAACCTATCTACGCTTCTATTACGCGAATAAATCCTGATGGAACCGGCCTTGAAATATTTGCAAAAGGAATCAGGAATTCAGTTGGCTTTACATGGCATCCTGTTACAAAAGAACTTTGGTTTACTGATAATGGCAGGGACGAGCTTGGTGATGACGTGCCCAACGATGAACTGAATAATGCACCTAAAGCAGGAATGAATTTCGGGTATCCCTATTGTCACCAGGGAAATATCCCGGATCCTGAATTTGGAAAAGCCCGCCCGGATGACCCGGTCGGACGGGGGAAGAATTGCAGCGATTATACACCTCCTGTAAAACTCATGGGTCCACACGTTGCTTCATTAGGTTTACGATTTAATACCGGTACCATGTTTCCGTCCGAATACAAAAATGCCATCTTCGTAGCCAGGCATGGAAGCTGGAACAGAAGCATTCCTATCGGTTATGATGTAGCCGTTTTAATGGTAGATGCCAATGGAAAACTTTCTGATCCGAAACCCTTTGCGCAAGGATGGCTGCAAAACCAACACCAGGTGAATGGCAGGCCGGTAGATGTAAATTTTTTACAGGATGGTTCTTTATTAGTAAGCGATGATTTCAATGGTATAGTTTACAGAATAACGTATCCCTAACCCGACACAATTGAAAATGGAGAATTGAAAATTGAAAATTCTAACCCTAAAGGGGATCATTAATCATTCAACCATTTAACCAATAAACAAATTAACCAATGCGCGACCATCATCACCATACAGAGGAGCATCTTGAAAGTTCAGATTTACTTAGAGATGTAGTTATAGGAATGAGCGATGGACTCACGGTTCCCTTTGCATTGGCAGCAGGTTTAAGTGGCGCCGTAGCAACAAGCAGCATTGTAGTAATTGCAGGCATAGCCGAAATAGCAGCAGGAAGCATCGCTATGGGATTGGGCGGATACCTGGCTGGTAAAACAGAACAGGATCACTATAACAGTGAATTGAAAAGAGAATTTGCAGAAGTGGAGCGCATCCCGGAAATGGAAAAGAAAGAGGTACAGGATTTTTTTGAAAGCATCGGCCTTAGCGAAGATCTTCAACTAAAAGCAACTGAAGAAATTGCCACAGATAAAAAACAATGGGTTGATTTTATGATGAAGTTTGAATTGGGCCTCGATAAGCCTGATCCGCGCAGAGCCCGTAAGAGCGCTTTGAACATTGGCGTTTCCTACATCGTTGGAGGGATCATTCCGTTAAGTCCTTATTTCTTCATTGCAAATTCAAGGGAAGCCTTAAAATTTTCCATAGTCGCCACGCTTATTTGCCTGTTTGTTTTTGGGTATTTCAAAAGTAAAATTACCGGCGTTCCTGTTCTCGCCGGCGCTTTAAAGGTTATGCTAATAGGCGCCTTGGCCGCAGGTGCCGCTTATGGTGTTGCCATGCTGATTAAATAATTACTTAAATTTTATTGCCAGGTTACGCCTGTTTTTACGCAGCATTCTGCAAAACCTTTCTATAAATTTTGCTGAAATCAATCGCTCAACATTTTTTCATTTCCCCCGGAAAATAATTTTTGAGTATTCACGTTTACTATTTATTAGCATGTACCAAAAGCCCTAATCGTCACAGGCATATTTATTAAAATTGCTTTTAATAATTTGTTTACGGCTTAGCATCTAAGCTTAAAATGGGCGAGGTGCTCAGGTTAGGATCCAGAATTGAAATATCCATTTTAAAACCAAATAATAATCCTATGAAACCTTCTCCTAACCTAACCAGGTTTACCCTTACCATACTGTTATTTTTAGGAATTATAGTGAAGACTAATATGGCATCAGCGCAACAAACTCTTGTTAATGTTGGAGGCTGGAATGCCTACGTTCACTTGCCCTGGGACTATGCCGCCAATCCGGCAACAGAATATCCAACTATTATTTTTTTCCCGGGATTAGGAGAAGTAGGTACAAATGCCGCGAAGGTAATTGCGAACGGGCCCGGCGCCTATATTACCCAGGGATGGAATGGTAATGTAAAAATTGGCACCGATAGTATAAAATTTATTGTTATCAGTTTACAACCTCCAACTGCCTGGCCATGGGAAGTGAATGTGAATCCAAAAATTCAGCTCCTGAAATCTATGTATCGAATTGATAATAAAAAAATGCACTTGACCGGGTTGTCTATGGGCGGTTGGGTAAGCACCACGTTCGTTACAGGAGATCCGCTGGGGGGTCCATATACGTATGCCAGCCAGGTAGCAACCGTCGTTGAAGTAGAAGGCGTAAAGCCAGATGATAACCAACCCTATCCACAACTATTCGACAATTTTGCGGCTACCGGCGGAAGGCTATTGGGCTTTGAACAGATAAATGATGGCAGAGATATTCTTACCCGCACAAACCGCATGAATTATTCAAACCCAACACAGGGAATTTATGTTTCAACTAATTATAGTGGTGGCGGACATTGTTGCTGGGAACAATTTTATGGCGGAAGCGGGCATGCTCCTAACAAATTTTTATTGGACGGCATACAACAGGATATGTACGAATGGATGGCAAGAAATTCCCAACTTACACCCACTATTGTATTACCCGTAACGCTGACTGGCTTTTCGGCAAACAATGATAAAGAAGAAATTGAACTTCTTTGGAAAACGTCTTCGGAAATAAACAGCAATTATTACGAAATACAAAGAAGCAGGGATGGACAGAAGTTTACAAAAATTGGAAATGTATTCGCGCACGGAACATCGGCAACAGACAATTCCTATTCGTTCAGAGATAATATTCCCATGAAAGGCCCAAATTTTTACAGGCTTTCTGTCGTTGATCTTGATGGAAAAATGAGTTACAGTAAAACAGTCACTGCAAATGTAAAAATCCCTCACACCTTATCAATTGGTTATGCAGATTTATCTTCTGAAATAAAAAAATTAAACATGTCAATAAACAGTGATCATGCTCAACACGTGAGAGCGGCTATTACCGACGTTACCGGCAGAATATATTTTACAATAGCCCTGGAACTTCAGGCCGGTGCTAACTCATTTAATAAATCAATACAGGCATTAGACAAAGGAATGTATTATCTTAAAATTTCCGCGGAAGATGAATTAATTACTAAACCATTACTTGCCCGCTAAAAAATATTTTCGAAGATTTAAGGATAGTCAGTTTTTTGGGTTTTTTTTAGTAAACCCTTCATAAATATGGAGGGTTTTTTTATTGATCCGCTTGATAGAATCTTCTTAATATCGTGAATTTATCAGCTAAAAATTTTATGCTTTTTATCTCTTGAAACATTATCGATCGTCCATTCTATTTTCTTTTCAAAATCGTGCTTACGTACTAAACAATTTTGTTTGGTACAAATGCGACATGAAAATTCCATACAACCATCAGAATGCACAAACAATTCAACTGCCTCTCCAAATTCATTTCTTATAAGCTCTGCAAGAGCTTCCACTTCATGGTGCGCTTCGTTTACATTCAGGTACCAGGGCACAGTAAGATGGCAATCGCAATGTAAGGTGCTGCCATATTTTATCATTCTCAGGTTGTGAATATCTATCCAGTTTTTGCGACGATTAGTGTTGAGAACATTCACCAGGTTATTCAATAACCGAACATCAGCTTCATCCATTATACCGGCAATGGATGTACGCACGATCTGGTAGCCGGTATAGCTAATTATTATGGCAAAAAGACAGGCGACCGCGCTGTCGATCCAGGCAAGTTTAGTAAAATAAAGTAGTAGTAATCCCGCGAAAATACCCAGTGTGCTGTACGTGTCGCTTTTCAAATGCCTGCCGCCCGCAATTAACTGGAGCGAGTTATTTTTTTTACCTCTTTTTATACAAACCACTCCGGCTATATAATTTACTATTGCCGTGACGCCGAGCAATACGATGCCGTAATCCAGCCTGGCTATTTGTAATGGATGTTCAAAGTTTTTTAAGGCTTTATAAATTATGAAAAATCCGGCAACAACAATGAGAGTTCCTTCCACCCCTGCTGAAATGAATTCAACTTTTCCATGCCCGTAGGGATGTTGCGGGTCCCGTGGCTTCGCTGACAGATATACACTGTAAATACCTATGCCGCCAGCAACAATATTTACAATACTTTCCAAGGCATCGGTAAGTATGGCTAACGATCCAGTAATGAACCAGGCCGAAATTTTTATACTAAATAAAATGACCGCAACAAACGTTATCAATTTTTGAAGCCTCAGATTTTCCTTTGCTGCTATCACTGTCTTTTTTTAGGGGATGTAAAATACTGTATTACCTTTTATCAATAATCAATCTCTTTTGTAAGAGATAATTGATAGTTTAATAGCGCCCTCTTTGTTCAATCAAAAAAAATGCAATTCCTATAAATTATAAAACCAGAAACACAGTAATCATTAAATTTGCCCGATGCGCAAGACAATTAATATTTTAGCAAGTTCCTTTCGTCTTACTATGCAGGAACTTATGGTGAATAAGCTTCGCACGGCACTTTCATTAACAGGAATCTCTTTCGGAATATTTTGTATTATAGGCGTGCTGGCAACGGTCAACAGCCTCGAAGTCAATGTTCAAAATCAAATAAAAAGCCTTGGAACAAACACGATTTATATTGATAAATGGAACTATGTGGGCGGTCCCGATTACCCCTGGTGGAAATACATAAACAGGCCTGTGCCTAAATTCAGTGAAGTGGCGTTTATCAAAGAGCGCAGCCAGTTGGCGACAAATGTTGCTTTTTTTATAAGGACTCAGGGAAATGTTCAATATGATAATTTTGCCTTGCAGGGAGTAGATCTATATGGGGTTAGTGAAGAAGAAAATGATATACAGCCTGTAACCGTTGAGTATGGAAGGTATATATCGGGCAACGAATTTCAATCGGGCAGTCCGGTAGTAGTTATGGGATATGACAATGCAGAAAATTTATTCGGCAGCCCATCGCTGGCCGTAGGAAAAGAAATTAAGATAAAAGATAAATCGGCGACCGTTGTAGGAGTATTAAAAAAAGTCGGGCAAGGTATAACCGGCTGGAATTACGATGCCTGCGTGATGTGCTCTTATCGTTTTGCTAGACAGATATTCAATGAAGATAACAGCAATCCTGCTATAATGGTTAAAGGAAAAGAAAATGTATCCGAAGGCGCCATTGCAGATGAATTAGAAGGCGTGATGCGTTCCATTAGAAAACT
>JALZAJ010000351.1 GCA_030948465.1 Bacteroidota bacterium | reverse complement strand
TTCATGTTTGTTGATCCGGATTGCGATCATTGCCAGCATGCCATTGAAGCTATCGGTGAGCATTACACGCCGTTTCAAAAAACAGCTTTTTATATAGTTTCCTTATTTGATCAAAATAAAATAAATCATTTTATGGATACGTATGGCAGCAAGTTAAAAGGCAAAAAAAATATAACCGTTTTACAGGATAAGCTTCAGCAATTCATTTTAAAGTTCAACCCAAGAAAATATCCTTCCATGTTTTTATTTTCTTCCAAAAGAAAATTGATCGATTATGAAGATACTCCTGAATCGGTACCTGTTCTATCGAAGGCAATTAATAAAAATGTGAAATAAAATTTCTATTTACCTATAACACCGTCCTGTATTGCTGATAGGAATTTCCGGCGAAAAATAACGCCTTCTGAAAAAATAGCCGGGTAATTTTTTAAAATCTGATCTTTGATCTTTTCAAAAACTAAATTATAATCTCCCCTTGTATAAAGCAGTATTTATTGATGTTGACGGCACATTGATCAGGAAAGATCACAGTATAAGCGAATGTACTTTCGATACCATCCAAAAATTAAAAAACAAAGATGTTCTCGTGGTATTGGTATCTGCCAGGCCGCTTGCCGGCATATTACCGATCGCAGAAAAAATAAATTTAGCCGGCAATCCAATAGCCAGTCTTAACGGCGCCTACATTGCCGATGGCGGAAAGATCATTTTTAATTCAGTCATTGATACGGAAGCTTGTTCTAAAGTACATGAACAACTACGCAATAACAGCGCTGCCGTTATCTATTATCAGCAGGAGTTATGGTATGCCGAAGTGCAGGATGAAAACACGGATCATGAGCAAAAAATTTCTGCAATACCCGTCATAATACAACCTTTCGAAAAGACCATTCAATTTTGGGAGAATAATAATACGGGGCCTAATAAGATCCTGTTTATCGCAAAAGAAAATTTAATACATACTATTCAGTCTGATCTTTTAAAAGAATTTAATTCCCATTTAAACATTTATACTTCAAAGCCAACATACCTGGAAATTATGAACAGGCGGGCTTCTAAAACGGATGCAGTCAAGCAATTAATAGATCGCTATCATATAAAACGAGAAGAAACGATCGCTATTGGCGATAATTTTAATGATGAAGGAATGATCGGGTTCGCCGGCCTGGGCATCGCTATGGGAAACGCACCTGACCAGGTAAAGGCATCGGCAAACTATGTGACCGATACCAATAACAATGACGGCGTTGCCAAAGCCTTAATAAAATGTATGGATTTATAATTGTGTAAGAATCCAGTTAAATAATGTCTTTCGTCATCTCCCAAAATCATCCTGCACGCGTACAATATCATCTTCATCACTTGGATTTTCCACATCGGTATGTTGCCATATTTCTGCTATGATTCCCCAATGGTCAAGACCGATCAGGCGATGACGCTCACCCTGTTTTAACCGGATAATATCACCGTTTTGCAGCACATGTTTACCGGTTTGCTCATCCGTATCACTGGTGGCGACTTCTACGGGGCCTTCAATACATTTCCATATTTCTGCACGGCGATAATGGTATTGCCAGCTAAGCCTTGTATTGGGCGCTACCAGCAAGATCTTCGGGCTTATTTTTTCAGTGATCTTTAATTCCTCCATATTTTCATTTGGAAAATATTGCCGAACAAATTTGGAAGCATTCGATTCATCAATTACATAAAACCCTCCCCAGGGACGGCTATCATCTTTATTAATAATGCTAAAGCCTTGCTGTTGCAACATTTCAGCCACCTTTTGAAAAGTGGAATTTTTATCTTCCATAATAATAAATTAAAAGGATCATTTGTTTAAAAGAACGGCCTTACGAAGACTCTTTTTTCTATAAATATAGTGAAGTATTAAAAGTATAAACCGGTCAAATTTTTTTTGGTAAATAAAAAACCCCGATCCGTTTTTCCCCCCTGTTATGCCCTTGTTGCAAAAGAATATCAGCCGGCTGTTTGCGTAAATCGTATAATGTCTTCGCGGTAAAAACAATACCTTTTTCCAATCGGATTTCGCGTTATTTTTCAAAATAAATTCAATACTAAAAGATAACTTATCCCGTTATAGAGTTTGTAACATAAAAATAGGAAAATACAGATTCTAATCGCAGCTTCCGTTAAAGCTGCATTTGTGTTTCCGGCCTTTTATACCAACGAATTATCCTGATGGAAAAAGAAAGTTTTGTGATAAATAAAACTGATACCGGCCACGACAGTACTCAGGTGGTGCTCGAAGGGCAATTGGTTATAAGAAAGGCGGCTATAATCAAAGGCAGTCGTTTAATTAATTCAAAATTTACCACACTAATCAAAGGATGCTCTGGCCTGGGAAGCCCCATGAACTGGTGGTACTCGCTGATTGTTTAATTTATGAAGTTCCGTGTTTGCCATGTTGCTATTTATTTTATTCTTTATTAAAAGCTACCGCAAATTCCTTTGCAAAATCTTCCAGTTTTACTTTGCCCAGCGTGGCTGGTTTGTGCAGCAGGTAATCGTTTTGCAAAATTCCTTTACGCAAAGCAGCGCCTAATTCTACCATACCCTCAACAAACCCTGCAGGCATACCTTGCTGCAACATTCCCTGCTGCGTTTGGTCATCACTAAAGGTAGTCCATTGCAGGCCAGGCTTACCGATGGCTGCTCCCAGAACTTGAGCAACCTCGTTGCAGGTGCGTTCGTCGCTTGCAACATAGCGCACCGCTGTTCCATTGATTGTATTTGTTAGTTCTTCCGCAATTGCTGAAGCGATGTCGGCCGGTGCAACCAACAGAAGCTTGTCATCGCCACCATAATTGGAGCCGATAATACCTGCATGTTTTATCATACCGGTAAAGTTGTACAAATTGTAATAGAAGTATCCCGGGCGCAACAGTGTAAGCCCGAGGCCCTGCAGTTCACTCAAAATATCTTCTGCATTATGCGCACCCAGAATAAGTCCTGTTCCTTTATCCAAATCGGCGCCATAGCTGCTGAGAAGCACCACCCGCTTTACGCCCGATTGTTGAATGGCCGATGCATAGTTGTTGGCGATTCTGCGAAAATAAGATACCTGGTCGGGTTCGGCATAGCTTGGCGGCGTCATACAATATGCACTATCGGCACCGGCAAAAGTTGACGCAAGAAAATCAGCATCTTCCAACGAACCGATGGCAGCATTAGCGCCCAGGGCTTCAATGTCTTTTTGCTTTTCGGGGTTGGAGCTAACAACGGTGACGGCATGGCCTTTTTTAACTAACTCTTCCGTAAGCGGCTTGCTGATGTGGCCTAATGAACCTGATACTATAATTTTCATTTGTATATTTTTTATGTTTTTTTATGTTCGATTGTGTAGTGATAAATAAATATTCTTGTTGAAACGTTGCATTTTAAATTAGTGAATGTTTAAGTAATACAGGTATTACAACAAATAGTTGCTTTTGTTTTTTAATAAAAATCATTAACCAAATAATAATAATTTTTCTTCTTTAAAAGCTGCCGCAAATTCTTTTGCAAAATATGCCAGCTTCACACTTCTGGCTGTTTACTACTGGCCTGTGTATAAACCAATCTTTAAAACCGGCAATGTTTGGAAGAGTAAAAGAGGATAGAAAAATTATGTCTTGATAATATAAACACATTTGGATTGAAAGGCTAATCACTTGCTGACTTTGGTGAAATGCTTGGATAAGGGGTTGAAAGAATACATGAGGAATCTGCATATCATTCCTCCATTTATTTCAAATCAAATTATCTCTAATTTTGATTTTACCCGCAGATATTTTCTTTTGGATTTCTGTTTTACTGAATCAATCTTTTATTT